>NZ_JBSPZA010000001.1:0-288499 GCF_053851535.1 Desulfoplanes sp. PS50
GCTTACTGCCGAATTTCAAGCTATCTCCAGACAATGGCAAATCAGGGCCTCAATCCCCTTGTCGCCATCCAGCTGGCCTTGGAAGGCAAAATTCCAGGACTCAAAGATGGTGGGGGTGAGTAGTTACTAAAATAGTAAATCATCATATCAGCGAACAAAGAAGGATCGACCAATGAGCATAATTGTACTCGCCACAGGCAATGCCGGGAAGATTGCCGAATTTAGTGCCATGCTTCAGGAGATCATGCCCGATCTCACGGTGCGCGGGCTCAGGGATTTTCCAGACATCGGAGAGATCGAGGAAACCGGAACCACCTTTGAGGAAAATTCACGGATTAAGGCGGAAACCGTGGCCCGGCTGACCGGTCATGTCGCGGTTGCCGACGATTCCGGACTGGAGGTCGATGCCTTGGATGGCCGGCCCGGTGTTCATTCGGCCCGGTATTCCGGTCCCGGGGCCACGGACGAGCGCAATTATCGCAAGCTTCTCGAGGCATTAAAGGATGTTCCCCAGGAAAAACGGACCGCCCGGTTCGTATGCGTGATCACCGCCTTTGCCCCCACCGGGGAGTCCTTGGTCACCCGGGGAGCCTGGGAAGGAAGGATCGCCACAGCGCCCAGAGGGGATAACGGGTTTGGCTATGATCCGATCTTTTTCGACCCTGCGGCAGACATGACCTCGGCCCAGATGGATCAGGCCATGAAAAACAGTCGCAGCCATCGGGGCAAGGCCCTGCAATCTCTGCTTGAACAATGGCCCCTTTTTTGGAACAAGGTTGCCATGTCTGATTGAAGAAAATTGTACGCAATGTCATTTAGGGGATAAACCAAGGAGCGTTACATATGTGCGGAATTATTGGATATGCGGGGCATAGACCGGCCCTGCCCATTATTTTGGAAGGGCTCAAGAGTCTTGAATACCGGGGCTATGATTCAGCGGGCATCGCCTACATGCGCAAGGACAGGATTAATGTGGTCCGCTCCGAGGGCAAACTGAGTGTTCTGGAAAAAAAGCTCGAACGAATCAATGCCCTCTCAGCCACCTATGGAATCGGTCATACCCGCTGGGCCACCCATGGACTGCCCACGGAAAAGAACGCCCATCCGCACATCGACGAACAGGGACGTCTGGCCCTGGTGCATAACGGGATCATTGAAAACTACCAGGAACTTAAGGACGAGCTGGTCAAGGAGGGGCACAAATTCTGGTCGGATACGGATACCGAGGTCCTGGCCTATCTGATCTCCAAGGGCGCCCGGCTCAAGGATTCCATCCCCGAGGCCATCTCCTGGGCATTGAAACAGGTGGACGGCTCCTATGCCTTTGCCCTGATCGATCTGCAGAATCCCGGCAAGATCTGGGCGGCCCGCAACGCCAGTCCCCTGCTGCTCGGGGTGGGAGCGGGCGAGAATTTCGTGGCCTCGGATATCCCGGCCTTTCTCCCCTATACCCGGGAGGTCATCTTCATCGAGGACAATCAGATGGTGGAGATGGATGCCAATTCCTGGAAGCTCTTTGATGTGGAGACCCTGGCCCCGTTGAGCAAGAAAAACCAGCACATTGCCTGGGATCTGCAGGCGGCCCAGAAGTCAGGCTACAAGCATTTCATGCTCAAGGAGATTTTTGAGCAGCCCCAGGTCATTCGTGACTGTCTTTCAGGCCGGGTGGATGAGCGCAAACAGGTTCTCGACATCCCCGAGCTCAGGAGCATGGATGTGCCCAAACGGTTGAGCATCGTTGCCTGCGGAACCTCCTATCATGCCGGATTGTGGGCCAAGTATATCATCGAGGCCTGGGCCAAGATCCCGGTTTCCGTGGAGATCGCCTCGGAGTTTCGCTACAGGAGCCTGGTTCTGGACAAGGAGGATCTGGTTCTGGCCATCAGCCAGTCCGGGGAGACCGCCGACACCCTGGCCGGGATGCGTATCGCCCGGGAAAAGGGTGTGCCCGTTCTCGGACTCTGCAATGTGGTCGGATCATCTGTTGCCAGAGATGCGGACGCGGTCATCTACACCCAGGCCGGTCCGGAGATCAGTGTGGCCTCGACCAAGGCCATGTGCAGCCAGCTGGTGCTTCTGACCCTGCTCGCCTATTACTGGGGGGACAAGAAAGGGGTTCTGCGTCAGGAAACCAGGGACAAGATTCTACCGGGGCTGCTCGGTCTGCCCAAGCAGCTCAAGGAAGAGCTGCCCATGCTCCGGAAAAAGGCCAAGAAACTGGCTAGGGAATACGCCTGGGCCAGGAGTTTTTTCTACCTGGGGCGGGGAATCAACTTTCCCCTGGCCCTTGAGGGGGCCCTGAAGCTCAAGGAGATTTCCTATATCCATGCCGAAGGGTATGCCTCGGGTGAGATGAAGCACGGGCCCATCGCCCTGATCGATCCGGATTTTCCAACCTTTGCCCTGGCCCTGGACGATTTTCTCCTGCCCAAGGTCAAGTCCAACCTCAAGGAGGTCCAGGCCCGAGGCGGCAAGATCATCGCCCTGACCCACAAGGGGGCCAACATCCAGGAAGACGACACCTGGGTCATTCCCCGGGTCAGTGAACCGCTGAGCAGTTTCTTTGTCCTTCCGGCCCTGCAGCTCTTTGCCTATGAAATGGCCGTCTATCTGGGCAAAGACGTGGACCAGCCCAGAAATCTGGCCAAGAGCGTTACCGTGGAATAGGGGCAAAAAGGGGCGCAAGAGATGGCCTTGCGGGTGAGCAATGCACGTTGTATTCTTACCCGGTAATCGTGAAGTACATCCCGGTTTATGTCACAATGCCCGTTCTCTCTTGCTTTCAGGGCTTGAGAAACGGGCATTGTCACGTTGATCAGTGGAGCAATAATTTTGTGGAGAAATCGAAAAACCATGGGGCAATTAGAACAGATAGAGGCAATCGAGAAGAGACTTTGGACCGCCGCCGATACCATGCGGGCCAATTCGAACTATGCCAGCAATGAATATTTTCTGCCCGTTATGGGCCTTATTTTTCTGCGTCACGCCTACAGCCGGTTTCTGACGGTGCAGGACGACATAAAGGCCGGGCTCCCCACCCGTGGTGGAAAAACCCGGCCGCTGACCAAGGAGGATTTTTCCCGAAAAAGCGCCATTTTCCTGCAGCCCGCTGCCCAATTCGACACCCTTGTGGCCCTGGCCGACAGCGATGACCGGGCCAAGGCCATTATTCAGGCCATGGAATCCATCGAGTCCGATTACGAAAGCCTGCGCGGGGTCCTGCCCAAAAGCGAATATCAGGAACTGGACAACGATGTTCTCGGGCAACTCCTGCGAACCCTGGACCCGGATGAGCTCAAGCGCATGTCCGGTGATGTCTTTGGTCGCATCTACGAGTATTTTCTGACCCAGTTTGCCGACAAGAAGGCTCACGATGGGGGCGAATTTTTCACGCCCGTTTCCCTGGTCTCCCTCATTGCCAACATTCTGGAACCGAACCACGGCACCGTGCTGGACCCGGCATGCGGATCCGGCGGCATGTTTGTCCAGAGCGCACGGGTTGTGGAGCGACATCATCAGAATCCCAGTGAAAAACTGACCTTCCGGGGGCTGGAAAAAAACGCCACCACCATCAGGCTGGCCAAGATGAATCTGGCGGTGCACGGCCTGGAGGGAGATATCCAGCAGGCCATCACCTATTACGAAGATCCTCATGAGCTGGCCGGCAAGGCCGAATATGTCATGGCCAACCCGCCCTTCAATGTGGATGAAATCGACGCGGACAAAGTCAAGAACGATCCCCGCCTGCCATTCGGCCTGCCGGGTGTGAACAAAAAGGGCAAGGTCTCCAACGGCAACTATATATGGATCAGCTATTTCTACAGTTATCTGAATGAGGCCGGACGCGCCGGGTTTGTCATGTCCTCCCAGGCGTCCAGTGCGGGCCGGGATGAAGCCAAGGTCCGCCAAAAGCTGGTGGAGACAGGCGATGTGGAGGCCATGGTCGCCATCCGGTCGAATTTTTTCTATACCCGGACGGTCCCTTGCGAGCTGTGGTTTTTGAACCGCAGCAAACCCGAAGAGCTCAGGGACAAGGTGCTCATGATCGATGCGCGCAACGTCTACCGCAAGGTGACGCGCAAGATCTATGATTTCAGCCCGGAGCAGGAGCAAAATATCCTGGCCATTGTCTGGCTGCATCGGGGGGAAACCCAAAAATATCTCGATCTCGTGGCCGGGTATTGCCGCCGTACAGTCAAGGAGGCCACCGCGTGCCTGAGCATGCTGGATGACAATGGGGAAAATATCCAGCCCCTGCAAGGCTTTGTCTTCGCTCAAAACACACTGCTCAGTGCCATGGGAGCTTTTTTAGAAACCCAGCAAGGGAACAACGATTGTCAGGAAGCCTTCACCAAATTCGAAAACGCGTTTACAGCCCTCACCCAGGAAATGCTTCCGTTTATGGAAACCATCCTGACCGAATGCCAGGTATGGAGTTCTCAGGACACAACCAACGGCGAACTGAAAAAAGCCGTGGACCGTCTTGCCCCTCTGGCAGAAACCAGCCGCAACCAGGCCCGGCAGATCGACCAGGTGTACAAACAGGCGTGCCATCTCATTGATACCTGCGAGGACCAGCAGGCCCGCAAAAGCGATCTTTGGTCGCCCCGAGAGATCACCAGAGCCCGCAAGGCACTTGATGAAGCCAGGCAACTGGGCGTGAAACAACTCAAACAGGTTCGCTACTTCCACCGCCAGGCCCGCTGGCTGACAGAACGCTTCCCCGAAGCCCGGCTGCGGGATGTGGAAGGGCTGGTCAAGCTGGTGGATAGAGAGGAGATTAAAGCCAACGACTGGAGCCTGACCCCGGGACGCTATGTGGGTGTTGCCCCGGAAGAGGTGGATGAGGATTTCGATTTTGAAGAGGCGCTGCGGGGGATTCACGTGGAGTTGGAGGAGTTGAATGCGGAAGCGGTGGAGCTTGCGGGGACGATTAAGAGGAATTTTGAGGAGTTGGGGGTATGAGTTGGGAAAAAATCAAACTTGGAGAATTGATCACTCTAAAAAGAGGATACGATCTACCTGCTGCAAAAAGGCAAGCGGGAGAAGTTCCGATTGTGTCTTCATCAGGAAAATCCGGTTTTCATAACGTTGCAAAGGTCTCCGGTCCGGGAGTTGTCACCGGGCGTTATGGAACTCTGGGTAAAATCTTTTTTATCAAAGAGGCGTTTTGGCCCCTGAATACGTCTTTGTATGTTCAAGATTTTAAGGGGAATAATCCGAGATTTATTGCTTATTTTCTAAAGAGTGTCTTGTCAGGGACCACAAGTGATAAAGCAGCTGTGCCTGGAGTAAACCGGAACGATTTACATGCCAGGGAAGTTAAAACAACCCGAGATGTTGTTTTGCAGCAGTTGATTGTTTCTGTCCTTTCCGCCTACGACGACCTCATCGAAAACAACCGCCGCCGCATTCAGTTACTTGAAGAATCGGCGCGACTGCTCTACAGGGAGTGGTTCGTGCGGCTTCGCTTTCCCGGCCATGAGCATGTCAAGGTTGTGGATGGCGTGCCGGAGGGGTGGGAGAAGGGGACAATAGGTGATTTGGGAAAAGTAATCACAGGAAAAACGCCCAGCAAAAAAAAAGCTGAAAATTACGGCAATGATTTACCATTCATTAAAACGCCGGACATGCACGGCAATGCTCTTGTAGTTCATACAAGCGAGTCGCTTTCCGAAGTAGGCGCAAAGACCCAGAGCAACAAGACTCTTCCTCCCCGGTCGATTCTCGTTTCTTGCATCGGTACAGTCGGGGCGGTGGCTTTTAACGCTTCACCTGCCCAGACAAATCAGCAGATTAACAGCATCGTTCCGGTTAACGAATTTGTTACATACTGGGCCTACTTTATGGCTAAAGATTTGAAACCTTTGCTTGAAGGAATGGGGGGTGGTGCGACCATGGCAAATGTTAACAAGTCAAAATTTTCTGGTATCGAAATCACTATTCCAGCTCGGCTGGCACTTGAGAATTTTTCCGATTTCGCCAAACCCGTTTTCGATCAAATTGAGAACTTGGCGACTCATAATCTGCAACTCGCAAAAGCCCGTGACATCCTCCTCCCCCGACTCATGAACGGCGAGGTTTCCCTATGATTCCCGTTGGATCTCAATGCTATAGCCACGGAAACCCTCCGAGTACCGGAATGGGCCGATCGTGGAACTCAAAAGAACTCGAGGCGGCAATCAGTGGCCCGGTCTCAGCACTGGTCTTTGATGACCAGGGTAAAGCAGACATTGAAGAGTTGCTGGCTGGTGTTGTGGAAACCGATTTCGAGCAGGAGCAGCTTTCCAGAGCATTGGCCGGCCCGGATAGAATAGAAGGATGGCGGGTTGGAGAAGCCATTGCAGAGGCTTATCTGACGGAACACAGGAGGTGCCTGTTTCCCTGGCCCGATGGCCGGGACGAACGGAAAAACGGTTCGAGTCTGCCGGGGGCCGACCTTGTGGGGATTCAGCAGAACGAACTCGGCGACCGTTTTGTCTTTGGAGAAATCAAGACTTCCGCAGAAGCGAAATACCCACCAGGAGCTCTTTACGGTCGGACCGGTTTGAAACAGCAACTCGAAGACCTGCGGGACAAGGTTGGTATCCGAAACACCCTGTTTACCTACCTTGGCCTCCGCGCCAACAATGCCCCGTGGGCGGAACGATTCAGAGCTGCCGGCAAACGATATCTCAGTAATACCTCGGATATTCAACTTTTTGGTGTGCTTGTGCGCGATGTCGAACCTCACGTAGACGATGTACGCGTTCGGGTTGAAAAACTTGGAAACGATTGTCCGCAAGGCACACACATAGAAATGCTCGCTCTGTATTTGCCGATTGGAGCAATAGCCGGTCTGGCTGCGCAGACTCTGGCAGTGCGAACAGGAGGTGGCGCATGACCGTTACCACCGAGGCTCTCCAGGATCTTCAGTCTCATTGGGCACTCAGTGCGATCCCCCAAGAGGAACGAGCCCATGTCGCTAATCTGATCAACGAGCGACTGGCTCGCAAAGCGGTTGGCCGACAGATTGATTTTACTTTTACAGAAAAGGAATCTGACGAAGATCTTCTGAACCGCGTCGCTTTGGCCTATGAAATGGCCGCTGTCGAGGGGTTGGATGCCTTGAGTCGTCCCGATGGCGGCGACAATGAGCTTCGCAAACAGACTACGGCAGCTTCACACCAGGTTTTTGATATTCGTCGCCTGACGATGGTTCCGGAAGACAGGGAGCAGCGAATCTTTCATGTGCTGCAACTCGCCGCCTTTGCCTATTGCGGTGACCGATGGTCGGATCTACGACGTTGGTTCATGGAAAATAGATCTGCTGTTGCAGTACCTTCTGTGGCGGATGCGCCATGGGATCGGCGGCTTCTTTACCGATTGTTTGAATGCTGGATTCGCCTGTTCCGAAAGGATGGGTGGGACGACCTCGATCGCATCCGGGAGATCATTGCAGGATTGCGTGAGAGCCAGAGAGCGCATGAAAAAGCATGTCTGGACAATGGTTCTGTGAGGGAGGACAGAGCAGTCGCACTACGATTGATCGCCCTGTATCATTGGGCCAAAGCGACTGAAATTCTTGCTGAGTACATGCTACAGGGACAGTCTCGTACAATTTTCGGAGATCTTGACAAACATTTTGAATCCGCCATCAAGGCAGCCACGGCATCGGGCGATGCCGGACATGAGGTCATCCTGCGCTGGCTTCATGCCGCCGGTCGGATCATGGTCACGAATTCTCTGTGGTGGGGCACACGGACCGTCAACTCCCGCGTTTCAGCCTTTGTCAGAACACTGACCAAACGCGAACATCAGGCGATGTTCGAACTTCTGCCGCCACAACGCGCCGCCTTGCTTGAACAGGGACTTCTGGATCAGGCCAAAACCGCCATTGTCGTTGATATGCCGACATCCGGCGGTAAGACATTGCTGGCACAGTTTCGGATTCTTCAGGCTCTCAATCAGTTTGATGCAGACGACGGCTGGGTTGCATATGTCGCACCCACCAGAGCGTTGACCTCTCAGATCACACGACGGTTGCGCCGCGACTTCGAACCTATCGGGCTAAGGGTTGAACAGCTCAGCGGAGCCATAGAAGTCGATACCTTCGAAGAAGAACTTCTTATCGATCAGGAAAAACCGTTTGATGTCCTGGTTGCAACGCCGGAAAAGCTTTCTCTCGTCATCCGCAATAAAAATGTATCACGGCCCCTTGCTCTTGTAGTTATGGACGAAGCACACAATCTCGAAACGGAATCCAGAGGACTTCGAATCGAGTTCCTTCTTGCCACTATCAAGCGTGATTGTCCCCAGGCCAATTTCCTGCTGCTGATGCCCTATGTGGAAAGCAGCGAGACAATAGCCCGCTGGCTTGCACAGGACGTCAACGCCGGAAAGGCGATCAGTTTCAGCACGACCGCATGGAAGCCCAATGAACGTATCGCAGGACTTTATCGCGCGATACCGGATGACAGTGAACGTGCCGGTTGGCACCTCGAGTACGAAACCCTGACTGTCACAGAGAGGGCCATGAAGCTCCGGGGTTCCCATCGTGCCGGCCCTTGCAGACCGATTGATGTACCAAAAAGCAAGGTTCTGTCCTGTGGTCGGCAGATAGGATTCGGGTTGCAGACGGCGGCTATGGCCGCTGTCATGTCCGTCCGGGGGACCAGTATTGCTGTCGCCAACAATATCAATACTGTATGGACCATGGCCCGCCATGCACAAGCAAGTGTTGCCAAATTTGGTGACGTACCGGACGACGTGCATCTTGTTCAGAACTTTCTCAGGAGCGAGTTCAGTCCGGGATTCGAGCTGATCGCCATGCTCGACCATGGGATTGGTGTGCATCATGCGGGCTTGTCCGATGAAGTCCGAACGCTCATGGAGTGGCTCGCGGAATCGGGGCATTTGCGCGTTTTGTGTGCGACATCGACCATTTCTCAGGGGATCAACTTTCCTGTATCGTCAATATTCCTGGCCTCACGTTTTGTCCCGCAAGGACGGCAGTCGGTCGAAATGTCTCCTCGGGAATTCTGGAACCTCGCAGGACGAGCCGGCCGTATCGGCCACGACAGCGTTGGCGTTGTCGGCCTTGCAGAGGGGAAGGATAGAAACGGGGTAATCGATTTTGTGCGCCGCAATACGGGTGCTCTTGCCTCTCGTTTGGTTACCCTTCTGGATGATTTGGCCGAACGAGGTCAGCTCAACAACCTCGATGGGGTTCTTTGGCAGGATCAATGGGAAGATTTTCGTTGTTATGTTGCCCATCTCTGGGCGGAAAAAAAGAATCTTGATGTGGTATTGGCCGAATCCGAGCAACTTCTCCGACAGACCTATGGTTACACGACCTTGCGCAATGATCCTGCTCAACGAGACAAGGCGGAAGCATTGCTGAGTGCCACGAAAAATTATGCCCGCAAATTGGCCGATATGCCGGGGACCGCAGAACTGGCCGACTTGACCGGCTTTTCGCCAGAAGGGGTGGGAAAAGCGATGAGCGGCATGCGGAAACTCGAAGAGCAATTAAAGCCCGATGACTGGACACCGGAAAGCCTGTTTGGCGATGCGGGGCGGATGAGCGAGCTTTTCGGGGTCATGTTAAAGGTACCACAACTCAAACAGCAGCTTGCAGATATTGGTGGGGAAGGGTTTGACCACTCCCACTTATCCAAGCTCACCCGCGATTGGGTGAATGGTGTTCGGCTTGAAGACATTGCGAAGGCGTATTTTTCAGACGGTGAGAGTTCTTCCGTAACCAGGGCGTTAACGGATGCATGCAAGGCTATCTATCGCGCCGTTGTCAACAATGGTACCTGGGGAATATCGGCTTTGAGCCGTGTCTCGGGGATGAATTTTGAAGACATGACCGCTGCCGAGCGCCGCCGAATAAACGCTTTGCCCGCTATGATCTACCATGGGGTCCGAACAGAAGACGCGGTGCTGATGAGAATGAACTCCGTTCCTCGAAGCGTGGCCGAAGAACTCGGCTCCTTCTATCGTGATGCTTTGGACGATGATGACAAACGATATTCTGTGGGGAAAGCACGTACTTTTCTGAAAAACATGTCCAACGGTGATTGGGATTGCGTAAAGCCAGAACAGACACCTTTGAACGGGGCTGGATACAAGAAAGTATGGGAGATTCTCGCCGGGGAAGGAGACTGAAATGACGTCGTCAGTTCGTCTACGTTTTCACACACACACGCGTTTGTTGTCGATTCCCGGTTCAGTATTCGGCAATGAAGAAGCAAGTGGGAGACCCACGCTCCAGGTATTTTTCCCGTATGCTGCAACCACGGTTTCGTTTGAAAACTCCTCGTTTCAAACAGCTCCTGGTTGAGGATTCTATTTTAACAAATCATGGTGAGTTTTAGGCTGTTTTTAAATAGATTGAAGGATAAGAAATAAAAACTTATTAATCTTAATGAGTTATATTTAACAAAATCGCTCGAGTTTTCCTCGTTTTTCAATAAAAACAGTCAAAATGAGGTAACTCACGATCTCCCTCCCCGGCGAGCAGCAGGGAAAACGACGACTGAATTCGAGATCTGAGATGTGTTGGTGCTTGCCATGTAGAGACAAGGCATGCTTTGTCTCTACGAAAGGCCGTGGTTAACGTATTGGCCTATCGTCTTACCGAATCGGGAAAAAAATTGCTCAAATAAAGCACCCAAGGACCGCTCGCCATGCCCCCTTCCCCTTACACCGAAGATACCCTGGTTCAACAAACCACGGCCGACTATCTGCACGATCGGCTTGGGTGGGAGTCGGTCTATGCCTTCAATACGGAGACCTTTGGTCCGGAAGGAACCCTGGGGCGGAGGTCCGACAAGGACGTCGTGCTCACGCGGTATCTGCGGCAGGCATTGGAGAGGCTGAATCCGAGGCTGCCCGATGCTGCCTATGACGATGCCGTGCGGCAGATCGTGACCACACCGGCCGGGCAGTCCATGCTGGTCATCAACAAGGGCATGTACCGGCTTCTGACGAACGGTGTGCAGGTGACATTCCGCAATGATGACGGTGAACGGGTTCGGGAACGGTTGCGGGTCTTTGATTTTTCCGAGGAGTCCGACAACCATTTTTTGTGTGTTCGGGAGCTTTGGATCAGGGGCGATCTGTACCGGCGACGGGCCGATATCGTGGGGTTTGTCAACGGCATTCCCCTTGTTTTCATGGAGCTCAAAAACGTCAACAGGGACATCCGCACTGCCTTTGAACAGAATTTCAAAGACTACAAGGACACGGTTCCCCATCTTTTCCACCACAATGCCATGGTCATCCTGGCCAATGGCGTGGATGCGAAGATCGGGTCTATATCAAGCAAATTCGAGCACTTCAGCGACTGGAAACGTCTTGAGGAAGATGCGTCCGGAGCCGTGGACATGGAGACCCTGCTCAAGGGGGTCTGTGACAGGCACAATCTTCTGGACCTGTTTGAAAATTTCATTCTCTTTGATGACTGTGCAGGCGAAACCCGCAAGATTCTGGCCCGCAATCATCAATTCCTCGGGGTGAACCGGGCCGTTCAGGCGGTGAGGAATCGCGCAGACCGGCAGGGAAAACTGGGGGTGTTCTGGCACACCCAGGGGGCCGGCAAGAGCTATTCCATTGTCTTTTTCACCCGCAAGGTTTACCGGAAGCTGGGCGGCAATTTCACCTTTCTGGTGCTTACGGACAGGGAGGATCTGGATACGCAGCTCTACAAGACCTTTGCCGGATGCGGTGTGGTGGACAATGACCGGGACCCCTGTCGGGCAGCCAGTGGGGAACATTTGAGCTGCCTTCTGGCCGAACACAAGGCCTATGTCTTTTCCCTGATTCAGAAATTCAACCAGGACGTTGACCCGGATGTGCCGTACACCCGCAGGGACGACATCATCGTCATCACCGACGAGGCCCATCGGACCCAATACGGCACACTGGCCCTGAACATGCGCAATGCCCTGCCCGGTGCCGCCTACATCGGTTTTACCGGCACGCCCCTTTTCAACGACGACGAAATAACCCGTCGGGTGTTCGGGGAATATGTTTCCACCTATGATTTTCAGCGGGCCGTGGAAGACAAGGCCACGGTCCCCCTGTATTATGACCCGCGGGGAGACTCGCTTGGGGTGGCCGTGGGTGATCTGAACGACCGCATCGCAGAAAAACTGGATGATCTGGATCTGGACGATATCGATCTTGCCCAGCGGTTGGAAAAAGATCTCAAACGCGATTACCATGTGATCACCGCCGGCAAACGGCTGGATCAGATAGCCCGGGATTTTGTGGACCATTATTCCCGGGGCTGGGAATCGGGCAAAGCCATGCTGGTATGCATCGACAAGATCACCTGCGTGCGCATGTATCGCCTGATTGAATTCTATTGGGACCGCCATATCCACACACTGGAATCGGAACTCGGGTCTGCCCGGGACGAGCAGGAAGAAGCATACAGCAGGCGACAGATCGAATGGATGCGTCAGACCAGGATGGCCGTGGTCATCAGCGAAGAACAGGGAGAGGTTGAAAAGTTTGCCCAGTGGGATCTGGACATCACCCCCCACCGGCGTCTGATCAAGAACGGGATCGATCTGCCCGAATCCCTGCGTCACATACCGAGATTCAGAAATCTGCAACGCATGGGGCTGGAAGAAGCCTTCAAGGAAGAAGAACACCCCTTCCGCATCGCCATTGTCTGCGCCATGTGGCTGACGGGATTCGATGTCCCTTCTCTGTCCACCCTCTATCTGGACAAACCCCTCAAAGCCCATACCCTGATGCAGGCCATTGCCCGGGCCAACCGGATCAATGCAGGCAAGAACAACGGGCTCATCGTGGATTATTGCGGGATACTCAAGAATCTGCGCAAGGCCCTGGCCACCTTTGCCGGACAGGGGGACGCCGGGCATGCAGGGGGGATCGGTGAGACGGAACCCGCACGCCCTGACGAGGAACTGCTTGCGGAATTGGCCGAGGCCATTGGGCTGATCAGGGATTTTCTTGTCAAAAACGAAGCATCCCTGGACGATATCATTACCGCTACCGGGTTCGAACGTAACGGTGCCATCCTGGCAGCCAAGGAAGCCGCCAATGAAAACGACCGGACCAGAAAACGGTTCGAGATCATGTGCCGGGAGGTGTTCAAGAAATTCAAGGCGTGTATCAATGTCCAGGGAATCAATGCACACCGGGCCGATTACGAGGCCATACGCGTGGTGTACAAAAGTCTGCAACAGGATCGGGACCTGGCCGATATATCCCATATCATCAGGCAGCTCCACCTGGTGGTTGATGAGGCCATTGCGACCAAACCCGTTGATGCCGCAGCCGAGGAACACAGGTTGTTCGATATCAGCAAAATTGATTTTGACCGGCTGCGCAAGGAGTTCGAAGGCAGCCGGGCCAAACGGACCACGGTGCAGAGCCTGAAGACGGTCATTGAAAACAGGCTGAAACGACTGCTGGAGCAAAACCCGTTGCGAACCAATTTCCAGAGACATTTCGAGGACATCGTTGCCGCGTACAACCGGGAGAAGGACCGGGCCACCATTGAAAAAACCTTTGAGGCCCTGCTTGCTTTCTACGCAAAAGAACTCACCGATGAAGAGCGCCGGGCCGCTCGCGAGGGGCTGGACGAAGAATCTCTGGCCGTGTTCGATCTGCTGAAAAAAACCGATCTTTCCCCACGGGACATCAAGAGAATCAAGAAGGTGGCCGTTGATCTGCTCACAACCCTCAAAAAGGAAAAGCTGCGCATCGACCATTGGCGGGACAAGGAGGCCACACGAGACGCAGTGCGCGTCCAGATCACGGATTTTCTCTGGGCCGATGCCACCGGGCTTCCGGTGAACGCCTATGACGATGCCGAAGTCTCCCAAAAGGCCATGGACGTTTACAGCCATGTTTTTCGCGCCTACCCCGATCTTCCTTCGCCGTTTTTTGGTGCTTCAGTATAAAACGGTTTGTAACTATTCAGCACGACAATTCGGGATAAGGCAGCGTCTTTTTTCCTGGGAACGCCGAGCGTCTGCTCGGCCTTGCAGGCCATGGAGATGGAGTATCGTTATACTCCTATCCGGGCGTGCCATCTGCCCCTGTTTTCTGCTGGTTCGCAGACACAGTGCCGAGCAGACGCTCGGCGTTCCTTCAGGGGGCGGGTTCGTGGCGGTCGAGCTCTCCGGTCTGGCGGAGGGCTTCGTAGAGAAGGACTGATGCGCAATTGGCCAGGTTGATGGATCGCACCTGACCCCAGATGGGGATGCGTACCAGGTGGTCGGCCGAGGCGAGGATGTTTTCGGGAAGGCCTCGGGTTTCAGGGCCGAGGACAATGATGTCTTCGGTGTGGAAGGCAAACCTGTGATGGGATTGTCCCTTGCGGGCACTGGTCATTATCAGGCGGGCCGCAGGGGGCAGGGACGTCGTGAACGCGTCCCAGTTTTTCCATGTCCGGACGTCCACGTGGGGCCAGTAATCGAGGCCCGCCCGTTTGAGATATTTGTCCTCCAGGCTGAAGCCCAGGGGTTCGATGAGATTGAGGCGCGTGGTCACGGCGGCGCAGAGTCGGGCAATGGTTCCGGTATTGGGCGGGATTTCCGGTTCGTACAGGGCTATCTGCATGGGGGGTTGCTCTTTGAGGTCAAACTTTATATCCACCGCAGTGGACGTGAGAACGTATGTCCGCGTGTTGTTCGAACAGGCTCGATCGCTTTTTGGTACAAAAAAAGGCCCTGGCGAAAACCAGGGCCCTGATTGGAAAGATGGTGGGCGGTCGGAGATTTGAACTCCGGACTTCCACCGTGTGAAGATGGCACTCTCACCGCTGAGTTAACCGCCCGAACAAGCGATTTTTCTAGAAAAAAAGATTCTTCAAGGCAAGCTCTTTTTTCTGAAAGCTCAAATCATTTACCCTGCGGCATCATCAACAAGGAAGATTCATGAACATTCTCGTTACCGGCGGCTGTGGATTCATTGGCTCCAATTTCATTCACTACCTCTTTGAAACCAAGGATGATGTGCATATCGTCAACCTGGACAATCTGACCTATGCTGGTAACCGCAAGAATCTCTCGTCCATCGAGAGGGAGTACGGCGGCGGCCGGTATATCTTTGTTCATGGCGATATCAACGATGTCGAGCTGGTTACGGGAATGATGCGCGTCCATGAAATCGACGCAGTGGTCAATTTTGCGGCCGAGTCCCATGTGGATCGGTCCATCAACAATCCCTCGCCCTTTATCACCACGAATATCAACGGCACCCAGACCCTGCTCGAAGCGGCCCGGCAGCTCGAGATCCCCCGATTTGTCCAGATATCCACGGACGAGGTGTACGGCTCCCTTGGTGCTGAAGGTCTTTTTTCCGAGACCACACCCCTGGCCCCGAACAGCCCCTATTCCGCGTCCAAGGCCTCGGCCGATCTCCTGGCCCGGGCCTATTACAAGACCTATGACATGCCCGTGGTCATCACCCGGTGCTCCAACAACTACGGGCCGTATCAGTTTCCGGAAAAACTGATCCCACTGATCTTCACCAACGCCATGCAGGACGAGTCCATCCCCGTGTACGGAAACGGGCTCAATGTCCGCGACTGGATCTATGTACGTGATCACTGCAAGGGCGTGGCCATGGCCCTTGAAAACGGCCGGCCCGGCCAGGTCTATAATTTCGGCGGCAACGCCGAGATGACCAATATCGATATCGTGAAGACCATTCTCAAGGAACTGGGCAGGCCCGAATCCCTGATCACCTATGTCACCGACCGTCCGGGCCATGACAAACGCTATGCCATGGATTTCTCCCTGGCCACCAGAGAACTCGGCTGGACCCCGGAGCATGATTTCGCCTCCGGGATCAAGGAGACCCTTGCCTGGTACAGAAAAAACGGTCGATGGCTCAAGGACGTCCAGTCCGGCGAATACAGGGCCTTCATGAACCAGTGGTACGGGGAAAGAAAATAGAAGGAAGTGCGCAGGAGGCAGTGCGCAGTGCGCAGAAAAAACTTGGCATCTCCAGCGCCCCCTCCGTCCAATGGGTCTACTCCCTTATCCCTTAACACTTAACCCTTACCCCTTAAAACCTAAAACTTAACACCTAAAACCAACTTCCCATGCAAACACAAATCAAGACAGGCCTGGTCGGTGCGACCGGGTATACCGGGATGGAACTGGCCCGGCTGATGATCGGGCATCCTGTGTTCGAGCTCGTTCTGGCCACGTCGCGCAAAGAGGCCGGCAAGACTCTGGTGGACATCTTTCCCCATCTCCAGGCTACCGCACTGGGTGATGTGCCCATTGTCCAGCCGGACCCGGATCTTCTGGCCGATCAATGCGATCTGGTCTTTTTAGCCGTACCCCATGGGACGGCCATGAACATTGCCGCGGAACTCGTGGCCCGCAAGGTCAGGGTCGTGGATCTGAGTGCTGATTTTCGGCTCCGTGATCCCGAAATCTACGAGTCATGGTACACGGTCGAGCATACCCAGAGGGATCTTTTGCCCGAGGCGGTCTACGGACTTCCCGAGTTGTATGAAGAGGCCATCCGTGGTGCCGATCTCATCGCCAATCCCGGGTGCTATCCCACGTCGGCCATTCTCGGGTTGTATCCGGCCCTTGAGAGCGGTCTGATCGAGACCCGGGGAATCGTGGTCGACAGCAAGTCAGGGGCCACAGGCGCCGGGCGCAAGCCCGGACTGCCCTCGCTTTTTTGCGAGGTGAACGATAATTTCAGGGCCTACAATCTGGGCAGGCACCGGCATACTCCCGAGATCGAGCAGGAGGTCTCGGTTGCCGCGAAAACAGATATCACCCTTTCCTTCAACACCCATCTCATTCCCATGGACCGGGGCATTCTCTCCACCACCTATACTCGTCTGGTCCGTCCGGTCACCCTGGATGCGGTGCATGATCTTTTTTCCCGATTCTATGCTGAAAAGCCCTGGGTGCGGGTCCTGCCCAAGGGCACCCTGCCCCAGACCAAATGGGTGCGGGGAACCATGTTCTGCGACATCGGCCTGGCCGTTGATCCGCGTACCGACCGGCTGATCATTGTTTCGGCCATAGACAACCTGTGCCGGGGCGCCTCCGGGCAGGCCCTGGCCAACGCCAACCTCATGTACGGGCTGAACATGGATCTGGGGCTTACCCTGGGGACCCTGATCCCGTAATCTGTATCTGTACCCATCAGGAACTGCAAAAGGCTGCCGGAATCATTCCGGCAGCCTTTTGCAGTTGGTATGCTTAGAGCAAATTTTAGAGATTTCAGAGAGTTCGGAAATTCAAGAGATCGAAAACCTGCAAGTTTCCAGGGAAAATGGTTATAATGCCCTTCTCGATCGTCCGGGGCGCTGTCCCTGCCGGGAGCGGGGTTTCGAAGACCCGGTGCCGGAGGATTGCGACCGTGGACGCCTGGATTTCATCTGCTGGCCTCTCGGGGCGGGGCGTGCTGCATTGCCCGAGGCATTCCTGGCCTCTTCGCTATGAAAGTAATGGTCTATGACCACGGGGACGGCCTGTCGCAGCAACCGCTCGATGCCTCGCAGATAATCCCGTTCCGGCGCGCTGCAAAAGGAGATGGCCATGCCGTCGGCCCCGGCCCGGGCGGTGCGGCCGATGCGGTGTACATAGGTTTCGGGTTCCACCGGGAGATCGTAGTTGATCACGTGGGTGATCCCGTCCACGTCGATGCCCCGGGCCGCGATATCCGTGGCCACGAGAACCCGGACCCTGCCTTTTTTGTAATCCTCGAGGGCCTTGGTTCGGGCATTCTGACTCTTGTTTCCGTGAATGGCCGCAGCCGTGAATCCGGCAGAGGTCAGTTTGCTGACCACCCGGTTGGCCATGTGTTTCATCTGGGTGAAGACAATGACCCGCTTGAGGCTTGCATCCTTCATGAGCTGATTGAGCAGATTCGGTTTGGCGTTCTTGTCCACAAAATAGAGTTTCTGCACGATCCGTTCGACCGCGGGCTGTTCCGGAGCGATGTCCACGCGTGCCGGTTGAGTGACCAGGGTCGTGGCCAGATCCATGATCTGCTTTTCCATGGTCGCGGAAAAGAACAGGGTCTGCCGTTTTTTCGGCAGCTTGGCGATGACCTTGCGGATATCCGGGAGAAAGCCCATGTCCAGCATGCGATCGGCCTCATCCAGGACAAAAATTTCGATGTTACCCAGGTCGATGTGCCCCTGGCCCATGAGGTCCAGAAGCCGGCCGGGGGTGGCCACCAGGATGTCCAGCCCATTTTTCAGAGCCCTGACCTGGGGATTCTGGCCCACGCCCCCGAAGATGACCGTGTGGCTCAGGGAGAGATAGGTGCTGTAGTCATGAATGGAGGCATCGATCTGCGCGGCGAGCTCCCGGGTCGGAGCGAGCACGAGCACCCGGGGACTGCCCGGAACGCGTTTTTTCGGATGGGTGACGAGATATTGGAGGATGGGCAGGCTGAAGGCGGCGGTTTTGCCCGTTCCTGTCTGGGCGCAGCCGATGATGTCCCGGCCTGCGGTCAGAAAGGGGATTGCCTGTTCCTGAATGGGCGTGGGCACCTGGTAGCCCATGTCGGCAACCGCTTTCTGAAGTTCCGGGATCAGGGTGGTGAAGACCCCGTCCAGGGGTATGGAGTTGGTGATTGGTTTGCGGTGTTCTGTTCGGAGGGTTGCCGGCCGGCGACGGCCGGCAGCGCGGGTGGTTGTAGCGCGTTGGTTCTGCATATGTAGATTGATATCCTTACCGGCGAGTTGTTCCATTTTCCTGCCTGCCGGTGGGGAAAAGAAAAGAGGATGCCCATGTCCCTGGCGGGAGACATCTCCTTGAAGTACAATGTCCTGATAAACCTGGTATTCCGAGACGACGGGAAAAAAAGCTGACGGGACGAAAAAAAGGTACCACGGGGAGATCACAAGGATCGTTGCATCGGGGTAATGAAGATGAAGACTCCGTACCGTATGCCACAGATGCTCCCACAAGAAAAAGGGCTATCAGTTGGTCCTGATAACCCTTTGGTGTGTGCAAGTGGTTTCGGAGTCGCTGGAAAGACATCTATGCGAATCCGTGTGTTCGGTCAAGTCATCCCTTCACCCCTTTGGCGATGCGCTCCCCGATGGTTGTGTCGATGCTCCGCCAGTATTCAAGGGCGCGCTTGAGCACGGGTTCGGAGACACCGCCCTTGAGATGGCCGACCACGTTGGCAACCAGCCGGTCCCGCTGGGCATCGTCCATGACCTCCCTGACCAGGGTGCCGGGCTGGATGAAGTCGTCATCATCCTTGCGCAGGGTGTAGGCGGTACGCATGAATGTGCCGTCCGCACTCCAGACAGCGTCTTCGGGATACCGCTCGGGATCGGCCACGGGACCGCCCTTGGAATTGGGTTTGTACACGGGATCGGCCACGTTTTCCATGCGCATGGTCCCGCCCTTGCTGTAGTTGTTGACCGCGACCCTGGGCCGGTTGACCGGGATCTGTTTGTAATTCACGCCCAACCGTGCACGGTGGGCATCGGAATAGGAAAAGAGTCGGGCCAGGAGCATCCTGTCCGGACTGGGACCGATGCCCGGGACCAGGTTGTTCGGCTCAAACGCTGCCTGTTCGATTTCCGTGTGAAAATCCGATGGATTACGGGTGAGCGTCATTCGTCCGACCTCGTGCACCGGGTAGTCGACGTGGGGCCAGACCTTGGTCAGGTCAAAGGGGTTGAACCGGTAGGCGGCCGCCTCCTCAAAGGGCATGATCTGCACCTTGAGGGTCCAGCTTGGATAGTCGCCTCGATCAATGGCCTCAAAGAGGTCGCGGCGGTGGTAATCGGCATCCTGACCCGCGATTTTGTCGCCCTCCTCCTGGGTGAGGAATTCAATCCCCTGGTCGGTCTTGAAATGGTATTTGACCCAGAATTTTTCCCCCTGGTCATTGACCCACATGTAGGTATGGCTGGTATAGCCGTTCATGTGCCGGTAGCTTTTGGGGATGCCCCGGTCACTCATCAGGATGGTCACCTGATGGGCGGTTTCAGGACTCAGGGTCCAGAAATCCCATTGCATGTCGTTATCCCTAAGTCCGCTGTCCGCACGGCGCTTCTGGGAATGGATGAAATCCTGGAATTTCATGGGATCGCGGAGAAAGAAGACCGGGGTGTTGTTCCCGACCATGTCGTAGTTGCCTTCGGTGGTGTAGAATTTGAGGGCGAAACCACGCACGTCCCGCCAGGTGTCCGGGCTGCCGCTTTCGCCGGCCACCGTGGAGAATCGGGCCAGAACATCGGTCTTCGTACCGGGCTGAAACAGGGCCGCCCTGGTGTATTTGCTGACATCGCCGGTGACCTCGAACTGCCCGAAGGCCCCTGATCCCTTGGCATGGGGCTGGCGGTCCGGGATCATTTCCCGGTTGAAATTGGCCATCTGTTCGATAAGGACGTGGTCGTGGAGCAGGATCGGTCCGTCGGATCCCACGGTCAGGGAGTATTCCCCGCTGGACACGGGGATGCCGGCATCGGTGGTCAGGGGTTTGTGATCGATTTTTTTCATCTTCATTCCTCCTTGGTGTTGGGCTCTTTTGATTCGTCGTCTCATATTGCGCCAAATCAGATCCTTTTTCACGACCGGGTGTGCGAGTCGCCGGCTGGTTTTCTTATGGCATACCAAACAACATTTATCCAGGGATATCTCCCATTGCGAGCTCTTCCACAGCAAGGCAAAGGGGTTCTCATCCAGGCGGTTGGAATATCGTATGGCCGGCTCACCCCGTTTGGGGCGGTTTGACTGTCTGACCGAGCCAGGCATCGTTCATCAGGCCGTTGCCTGGCATTTTTACATAACATTATGATTTTATGGAGCAACGGCCTGATGGTACGAGGCCCGCGAGGGAGTTTCAAACCGACCGGAACGGGGTGAGCCGGCCATACGAACATCCTTGCCCTGTCCTGCCCAGGGAATGTGCTTGACCTGGGAACAAAGATCGGCCACCCATTCCGGCACTGGATGGTGGTTTATCCGGAAAAAGCATCATGAGGATGGCTGCTGGACAGGATCCGCTTTACAGAAGAAAACAGCTTCTGACACGAAATATTTTTGATTTTTTCATTACGCCTCAGGATACCCATATGACCGGACTGCGCATCACCCAGATCAAACTTTCTCTGGACCATACTTCCGATGATCTGCGCCTGGCCGTGGCAGAATATCTGGGTATCGATCCAGCTCGGATCGAAACGATTCATGTACGCAGACAATCCATTGATGCACGCAAGCGAAATGCGGTCTTTTTTGTCTATTCCCTGGATGTGGAGCTGGTTCCAGAGACCGCTCTCTCCCGGTCCGTCAAATATACCCCCTCCCCTGATCTTTCCTATTGTCTCCCTCCCCCTGCGCCTGGCGGATCGATCGGCCGTCCGGTGGTTGTGGGTGCCGGGCCCTGCGGATTGTTTGCCGCCCTCATTCTGGCCCGCTGCGGATACTGCCCCCTGGTTCTCGACCGGGGTCGCCCGGCCGGCGAGCGGACCAGGGATGTGAACCGGTTCTGGGAGACAGGGATTCATGACCCGGAAAGCAATGTCCAATTCGGTGAGGGCGGTGCCGGCACCTTTTCCGACGGTAAGCTGAACACCGGGATCAAGGACAAAAACAACCGCTGCCGCAAGGTGCTCGAGGAATTCGTGGCTGCCGGCGCGCCCGAGGATATCCTTTTTGCCAGTCATCCGCATATGGGCACGGATCTGCTCGTGTCCATCGTCCAGACAATCAGGCAGACGATCATCGACCTGGGCGGGGAGGTTCGTTTCCAGGCCAGGGTCACCGGCCTGCTTATCGAGGAGGGCCGGCTGTGCGGAGTGATGGTCAACGATCATGAAGAAATCGAAACAGACCACGTTATCCTGGCCATCGGTCATTCCGCCCGGGATACCTTCGAGCTGCTCCGAAATCACGGCGTGGCCATGGAACAAAAGCCCTTTTCCCTGGGATGCCGTATCGAGCATCCCCAGTCCATGGTGGACAGGGCACTCTACGGGACGCATGCCGGACATCACAAATTGGGTCCGGCCCCGTACAGGTTGGTGCACCACTGCAAAGGGGACCGCTCCGCATACACCTTCTGCATGTGTCCGGGCGGTCAGGTCATTGCAGCGGCCAGCGGTCCGGGCGAAGTGGTCACCAACGGCATGAGCCTGCGGGTCCGGAGCGGAGAAAACGCCAACGCCGCCCTGCTCGTGGGCGTTACAACCTCTGATCTCCCGGGAGACGATCCCCTGGCCGGGGTGGAGTTTCAGCGACGATGGGAAACCCGGGCCTTTGAACTGGGCGGAGGGGATTTTCGGGCCCCGGCCCAGCTGGTGGGGGATTTTCTCCAGGGCGTGGGGTCGAAGATTCTCGGTGGGGTCGAGCCCAGCTATACCCCGGGGGTCAGGCTCTGCGATCTGGGGCCGTGTCTGCCGGAGTATGTGTCTGTTGCCATGCGCGAGGCCATTGTGGCCCTGGACCGCAAGCTCAAGGGATTCGCCCGGCCCGATGCCATCCTGACCGGGGTGGAGACCCGCAGTTCCTCGCCGGTGCGCATCCTGCGCGACCAGGGGCTCGAGTCCGTGTCCCTCAGGGGCCTCTACCCGGCTGGCGAAGGCGCCGGATACGCCGGCGGGATCACCTCGTCCGCGGTCGACGGCATCCGCGCGGCCGAGATGGTGGCAGAAAAAATCAAAAATAACACATAAACGCCCTGTATAATTGTAGGTCCGTAGGGGCACGGCGCGCCGTGCCCCTTGTACGGGATGTTGGGTGTTATCGTTTTGGATATTTTTTCAGGTATGCTTACCCGCCTGCCGTCCCGGAAACGCCGACCAGACGGTCGGCGTTTCCGGGAAAGACAAATCATTATCTTGTATCATCACCCCAATCTAAAACCTAACCACCTAAAACCTAACACCTAAAACCTAACACCTAAAACTTAAAACCGCCTTATGTTTATTCTCGAAGCCCCCTACGTCTCTGATTTCCTGAAGCAGACCATCCTCGACCGCCAATCCCCCGTCCTCGCCAATGACGTGGCCGTCAAACATTTCGGTCCCGAGGCCCCGGTCCTTTGTTCGGCCCAGGATTTCGTGGCCCGGACCTCTCCGGATCTGCCCGTGTATTCCAACTCGGAAAACGCTATCGACTGGATCGGCACCCATCTTCAAACCACGGGATTGCCGGACACCATCCGGACGTTCAAGGACAAGGTCCTCTTCCGCCAACTCATCCGCGACATGCATCCGGACTATGTGTTCAAGGGAGTCCCTTTTGAGGAATTGGAAAACGTTGATCCGTCGGCATTTCCCAAACCCTTCATCATCAAACCCGCCGTGGGCTTCTTCAGCCTGGGCGTGCACAAGGTGGACTCCGACCTGGACTGGCCCAAGGTTCTTGATGCCATCAACAAGGAAGTCTCCCGCATCCGGTCCCAGTATCCCGAACAGGTTCTGAGTCTCGACCATTTCATCATCGAGGAATGCATCCAGGGCGAGGAATTTGCCGTGGACGTGTATTTCGGTGGTGACGGCAAACCGGTCATTGTAAACATCCTCGGACACCTTTTTGCCTCGGCCGATGACGTCAGCGATCGGGTCTATCTCACCTCGCCCACAATCATCCGCACCTGGCTGGATCGGTTCACCGACTATCTGGGAAAAATCGGTGCCAGGGCCGGGTTGAGCCACTTTCCGGCCCATGTGGAACTGCGGGTGGACGCGGCTGGCCGGATCATGCCCATCGAGGTCAATCCCATGCGCTTTGCAGGATGGTGCGTGGCGGATCTGACCTTTCACGCCTGGGGGTTCAATCCCTATGTCTGCTATCTGGAAGGAAAAACGCCTGACTGGAAGACCATCCTCGCCGAACGCGAGAATCAGGCCGTGGGTGTTCTCGTGGCCGATGTGGCTGCGGATATGGACTGTGCGTCCATCACCTCGGTGGATTATGAAGCATTCACGGATCGGTTCTCCGATCCCCTGGAACTCCGGCGTATCGATGTCCGCGAGTATCCGGTATTCGCCTTCCTCTTTGCCCGGGTTCCGGAAGATGATCTCAGCGAATTCAGGGCGCTGCTCCACTCGGATCTCAAGGAATTCTTGACCTTGGATGCTGGGTGACGCTTAGCACGTTGCGTCTGAGCGCTTCTTTCACCTTCACCCCAACAATCCGTGTTACATGATTACCAGCGATTGTCTGGCAGGACAGTATGCAGCATGTTCTCTTGGACCGGGGCGAGAAGGGACTCGTTCTTGGTCTTGGGGAGATGGACGGCCTCATGGCCTTCTCCCGGTTACAGGATCTTGTGGCCGATCCCGAGATTCCAGGGAAGGAATTTTTCCGGCAGGCCCACGACCTCTCCCTTTTGGAGCGCTCGGGAGACTACGCCAGGGTCTTTGACATGCGCCCGCAGTTCATTATTCTGAGCGGTTTTCTGGGCTCGGGCAAGACCACGTTTTTGAATCGGTTCATTTCCTCGTGGCCATTGGTCGGGATATGGACACCCGGGATATCGGCAGGTATCTTGCCTCGTATCAGACACCATCGACTCAAGGAGATGTTATCACATGATGCTTCTGGACAAGGGCGGGATCATGATCTGGCCCATTCTGGGCTTTTCCATTCTCATTCTGGCGGTCATCCTGGACCGGCTGCTGGCCATGACCACCTTCAGGATGGTTTCGCAATCCGTTCTCAACCGGGTCAAGAAACTCGTTGCCGAGGGACAGGACGCAGAGGCCAAGGCCCTGCTCGAAAACGAGGGACCGGGTTCTTCAGCGGTTTTTCTGGCCATCCTTTCGGTCACCGGAAAGACCAAACAAGAGCAGGCCGCATCCAGGGCCGGGGAGACCATCCTTTTCAGACTTGGGCGCAGGCTGCCCGTCCTGTCTGCCGGTGCGGCCGCAGCCCCGTTGATGGGTCTTCTGGGCACGGTACTCGGGATGATCGATGTGTTTTCCCGGGTCTCGAGCGCCCCGGGCGGGGTGGATATCGCCCTTTTGGCAGACGGGATCTGGCAGGCCCTTTTGACCACGGCGGCAGGGCTTGGTGTGGCCATCCCCGCCCTTTTGGCCTATCATTTCCTGACCCGCCTGCAGGATAAAATCGGCTTCAGGATGCAGCACGAGAGCCAGGATTTCGTGGACGATCTGGAGGAGATGTCATCGTGATCTCTTTTGCGCGTCACCGCACGGATCGTCGGGTCGAGGTGAACATGACCCCGCTGGTGGACATCATCTTCATCCTGCTCATCTTTTTCGTGCTCTCGTCCATCTTCATCACCCGGGGCATGGACGTGAACCTGCCCGAGGCAACCTCCGGGGAAGCGGTTTCAGGCAAGCCCCTGGAATTGGTGATCAAGGCGGACGGGACCATTTTTCTGGATGGTGACGAGGTCTTCCCGGGCATGCTCATGGAGACGCTTGGCCGGGAATTCGTGCACCACGGAGGGGACCGCAAGGTTCTGCTCAAGGTGGAGGCCGACGTCACGGTGAAACGATTTATCAAGGTCATGGATACGGTCCGGGGGGCGGGATTCTCCAATCTGGTCATCGGAACCCGATCGCCGGATTCCGGGGAGCCAGCCTAGCCATGGACGAACGGCATACCTGGGTCGCGATCCTGATTCTTTCCTTTGTCCTGCATGGAGGGTTTCTGCACATCGAGTTTTTCCGCCCCGCTTCGGTGGAGGGAACCGTACCCGTGACCCTGGAAACCATGGTCCCGGAGCAACGGGCCTCCGAGGGGATCTCCCTCACCGCGGAGATGGCTTCCTCGGATGCCAAGGAGCAGGGGGAATCCCTGGCGGACAAGCGGCAAAGGGTTTTTGCCGAATATCTCAAGGAGATCCGCCGGACCATCGAGGCGAACAAGTTCCAGCCCCCGGGAGGAAATTTTTCCGATCTGATCGGCCGGGCCACCTGTGGATTGACCGTCACTGAAGATGGGCGTTTCATCCAGGTCCACCTGGTCCGCTCCTCCGGTGACCCCCGGCTGGATACAACCGCCCTGCTTGCCCTCCGTGCCTCCTCGGGCAGGGTCAAACGTCCGCCCATCACCGGCGATACCCCTCTCTCCCTGCGGGTAACGGTCAAATATCAGTACGGCCTGTAATTATTTTTTGAAAAAAGTCCTTGCCAAGTGATGTGCAAACCTATAGTTACTCCTTTCTCTTGTTGCGGGGTGGAGCAGTATGGTAGCTCGTCGGGCTCATAACCCGAAGGTCATCGGTTCAAATCCGGTCCCCGCTACCACGAATATCAAAAGGCCTGGAAGCAGATCGCTTCCAGGCCTTTTTTTTTGTCTAAATTCAGTATGTTATTGGAACGTTTCGTTTTTATGGAACAATGGCTCGATAGTGCGAAACCCTCAAGGGGGGGGGTCGAGCCGATGTAAACGAAGTAAGCCAGTCATGAGAACAAATCAGTCCGTTGCACAGAGCACTTTTACTGTACAGGATGTTTAATTTTGGGTAATATTATATATAGAATAATCGCTTTACAGTCCAAAAATATTTTTATTATATAGAGATAAAAAATGATTTCAAAATGTATTGATTTTAATATGATTTGGTTTGACTTGTGTCTTGCTTCAGGCGGAACATCGGTCCGGAATCTGCCTGCATCCGTAGTACCACGATGTCATGACCATCTGGATTCAGGTACAAATATCAACCCGTTAACCTTTTGAGAGATAGAGGGGGGCGTTAGTATGGAACGTACTTTCAACAAATGGCTTGGAGCAGCGTTTTTCACGGCTATGTTTTGCATCATCGGACTGGTCACGGCGGGTACCGCATTGAGTGCTGGTGGTCAGCAGTCTCGTTGCAGTGACAATGGAGACGGGACAGTGACTGACACAAACACGGGCCTGATGTGGCAGAAGGCAACAGCTGGTCCTATGAACTGGTATGATGCCAGGAGTTACGCCTCCGGGCTTTCTCTTGGCGGTCATTCGGGCTGGCGACTGCCAACAGTCGACGAATTACAAGCCTTATTCTATTCGCCGTGTAAAGATACACTGGACGTCATCATGGACTTTTACTGGTCGTCATCACCATTTCCAGATAAATCCAATTACGCATGGGTCGTGAGCTTCAGGAACGGTGGCGCGGGCTATGGTGGCTATGATTCTTTCAAGTTACGCGTGCGGTGCGTGCGGGACAGTAATTGATGATTTGGTGATTTGACTGTCTGGATTCGAGTTTTTCAGGTTTTTGTTTTGCGTGGATGCATTCGGTCGCACATGGATTGTATGTCGCGCCAATCAAGGGATTTTGTCAGGGAGGACCGGGGAAGTGTATTATACCATGTTCGACACGCCCCTGTGCGGGATCGTTCTGGTCGGCGATGAAAAAGGGCTGACCCATCTGCATATGAAGACCGGTGACGGCAAACGTTCATTCGTCATTCAGGACGCATGGGTTCGCAATGACGGGTTTTTCAAGCACGGCCGGGAACAGATTCTGGAATACTTCGAAGGAAAACAAAGGGAATTTACCGTCCACCTGAATCCGTCGGGGACGCCCTTTCAGAAGAAGGTCTGGGAGGCGCTTTGCGCCATCCCTTTCGGCGAGGTACGCACCTACAAGGAAGTGGCCACGAAAGTGGGCAATCCCCAGGCATCTCGCGCCGTGGGCATGGCCAATGCAAAAAATCCCATTCCGATCATCATACCCTGCCACCGGGTCATCGGTAGTAACGGCACGCTCACTGGATTTGCGCACGGACTTGCGGCCAAACAAATGCTGCTGCATCTGGAAACACACACAAATGAAGTCAATGGTTTCTGACAGGTGTCCTGGCCATCGTGGCCACAATCCAGATCTGCTTCGGGTTGCCTTTGGTACGTGGACGAGCCCGACAACGCCCCTGATTTTGTTGCGGCACGCCCCGCAATCAGGACGTCATGCTCAGGACAACCTCAACACCGGAGATGTTGATGAACGTTGCATCCGATACCATCGCAAAGGTTTTACAAATTCTGCATGAGGAAATCGTGCCCGCCCAGGGGTGCACCGAACCCATTGCCATAGCTCTTGTGGCGGCAAAAGTTCGTGACGTGCTGGGCGTTCTTCCGAAAGAGGTCAGAATCTTTGTTTCCGGGAACATCATCAAGAACGTTAAGAGTGTGGTCGTACCAGGCAGCGGGGGGATGATGGGGATCGAGGCCGCGGCAGCCATGGGCATCGTGGCCGGGGATTACAGTAAAGGCCTGATGGTGATCAGCGGCATAACCGAACAGGACATGGTCGGGGTCAGGGAATGCCTGGAGCGGACATTCTTCAAGGTGATCCACGAAAAGACACCCATCAAGCTGTATATCAGGATCGAGGCGGTTGCCGGGGACCAGAGCGCCGAGGTCGAGGCGCGGTATCTGCACACCAATCTGACCAGAGTCGTCAAAAACGGCCAGGTTTTGCTCAACCGCGGATTCAGTTCCGAAACCTTTCACACCACCGAGGAAGATCGTTCCATCTTGTCGGTCAGACTCATTTACGACCTGGCCAGGACCATTGATCTGGATTTGATCCGGCCCCTGTTCAGGCAGGTTATCGACCTGAACAGCACCATTGCGGAGGAGGGGCTGCAAAATACCTACGGTGTGAACATCGGGGCCAGCATCCTCAAGAACATCGATCAGGGAATCTACGGCAACGACGTGCGCAACCGCTGCGCGAGCTTTGCCGCGGCCGGCAGCGACGCCCGGATGAGCGGCTGCCCGTTGCCGGTGATGACCACCAGCGGAAGCGGTAACCAGGGCATGACCGCCTCGTTGCCGGTGATCACATTCGCACGGCTGAAAGGACACTGCGAAGATGAATTGATCCGGGCCCTTTTTCTCTCGCATCTGTGCACGGTGCATATCAAGACCCAGGTGGGCCGGTTGTCGGCCTATTGCGGGGCGATGTGTGCGGCGGCCGGGGTGAGTGGAGCGATCACCTTTCTGCTCGGCAAGGACTTCGACACCACGGCCCACGCCATCGTAAACACCCTGGGCAACGTCTCGGGAATCGTCTGCGATGGGGCCAAGCCCTCCTGCGCCATGAAGATCGCCACGGGCATCTACGCAGCCTTTGATTCTGCCACACTGGCCTCCTACCACCGGGACCTGCACGGAGGCGAAGGCATCGTGGGCGATGACGTGGAAGCCACCATCCGCAATATCGGTGAACTGGCCAGCACGGGCATGGAGCAGACCGACGAAGTGATCCTGAAGATCATGACATCCGAGTGAGGACGGCCGAAATCAGTACCTTCTTGGCCATTACCAATTTGTCGGCGTGCGGATGCGCAACAAGTATGAGGAGTACCTGGTTGATATGTATTGCAAGAATAACTGATCCCGGCTAGGCAATTTGAATCAAAAATGCCTGGATACATTTCATGTCACCGGGGTTTGAACGACCCGCCAAACCGAGAGGAAACGTTCGATGTCCATGATGAAACGTCTGGTTGTGATTGTGAGTCTGTTGCTGCTGGTTTCCGGGACGGGAATGTGTGCCGATATGCAGACCTATGTGGATCAGGCACAGAAGATCCTGTCGGCAAAGAATGTCCGGTCCATGATGGATGTGGCCAAAAAGCTCAAGGAATATGGGGCATCGTTTCAGCCGGCCATGCTCCTTCCTCCTGATCTGCCGGACAGGGTGGAAACGGGGAAGAACATCCATTTGCTCATCGGGGCCTATCAGTTCGACGCCCTGTACGCAGCCTCCTTTGGGCGACGCAACCAGGCTGCCAAGGCCATCAAGGCCATGGGCGACCTGCTGAACCGAACCAACATGAAGAGCATCGTCAATACCTCGGCCCTGTTTCCCCCGGAACTCAATTGGATGCTGAGGGAACCCGACACGGTGGATATCGACGAGGTCATCGACGCCTATGCGGCCAACGCACCCAAATACAAGGATATCATGGCCGAAAAAACCGGTTTCGCCCTGGTCCTCGATTCCCTGTATGGAGCGGTGGTCGAAGGGTTGTACATCGCCACCAGCTCGGCCTTGCTCATGGGTGACCATCCTTCGACCAACAACCTTCTGGCGGAATTCAGATCCAATATCACCCTGCTTTTGAGCCTCTATGGTGTGTTCGAGGACGATGCCGCGTACGCTGCCAATGTGGATTCCAGCTTTCTGGAACGCAGCCAGCGGATCGGCTGGCTGACCTCCATGGCCAGTTTTCTCGAGAAGAACCAGGGTAATCTGTCCATGAACCAGATCAGGAACGTGAACCGATTCGTGAGCAAGGAGCGGTATTGGTTCAGGTTGTAAGGTGCGAGCGGGACGCCCACCCTTCCGGAAATAGCTCTCGATCCCATACGTCGAAACAAGCAAAACCCCTCTTGATTATTCAAGATGGGTTTTCGATTCTCCATGATATATGTCGAATTTTTGGTTGTCTCATTGGGTCTGATAGGGTTATACAACCCGCTATTTCAGGAAGAAAGTCAACTACAAGGAAAGGAAGGAGGTCATGGGAAACAAATCATTGGTAGTGGTTCTGGTCTGTCTTGTGGTCTTACTCATCTGTAACGGCTGTATCACCGGGAAAAACGTCATGAATACCAAGGACACGTCTCAACAACTCGATTATTCCGATGACTTCTGCTGGGTCGCCAAACCAGCGACCATCGATAAGCCGGTGGATGTCTTTTATGTCTATCCGACCATCTATGTGGGCAAGCATCCCTCCAACATGGATATTGCCGATCCCGCCCTCAGGGCCAACGCCAAGGGGCTGACCAAGGCCCAGGCCGGGGTCTATTCCCCCCATGCCAATATGTTCGCGCCCTTCTACCGCCAGCAGACAGCCGCCCAGCAGAGCATGGATGCGGGGAATGGGGGCAAGGATGCCTATGCAGACCCGGTTTTCCAGGTCGGTGCCCGGGATGTGGAAAGGGCGTTCGACTATTATCTGACCCATCTCAATCAGGACAGACCGTTCATCCTCGCCAGTCACAGCCAGGGAACCATGACCCTCATCAACCTGATGCGTAAACGCTTCAATGATCCAGAGCTTCAGAAGCGGTTGGTGGCCGCCTATTTGATCGGCTATTCCGTGACCAGGGACGACCTGAAAACCTACCCCTGGATGAAGCCCGCCCAGGGTGCAAGCGACACCGGCGTGGTCGTCACCTTCAACACCGAAGGCAAGGACGCGGGTCCGTCGCCGGTCCTTCTGCCCGGGGCCATTGCCATCAATCCCCTGAACTGGAAGACCGACTCCACCCCCGCCTCCAACGATGAAAACCTGGGTGCCAAATTCTTCAATGATGCCGAAGGAAAACTCATCGAGGCCATCCCGCATTTTGCTGGTGCCCGTATCGATCTCCAAAAGGGTGTTGTCATCGCAACGGACATGAAAACCCCCACATCCGACAAGATCAATCTCGTGCACATGGGCCGGTGGCCCCAGGGGGTATTTCACAGGTATGACTATGCATTCTGGTTCAACAATCTCGAGGCCAATGTGCAGGAGAGGATTGCCGCGTATCTGGGAAAATGATTGGAGGTTGAGATCGGGAATTTCTTCGTCCAAAAAGGGGCCTTGGATGTTGTGTCCAGGGCCCCTCTTTGTTTGTCATGGTTTGAAGGACTCATGACATCCATTTGAAATCACAAGGATACTTTATGGAAACCATCACATGGAACGATTTTGAAAAGGTCGAACTGCGCGTGGGCAGGATCGTTTCGGCCGAGGTCTTCAAGGAGGCCCGCAATCCGGCTTATATCCTTCACGTGGATTTCGGCGAGGAGATCGGGATCAGGAAATCCAGCGCCCAGATTACCAAGCTGTACACCACCGAAGAGCTGGTGGGCAGGCTGGTGGTCGGGGTGGTCAACTTCCCCAAAAAGCAGATCGGGCCGGTCATGTCCGAATGCCTGGTTACCGGGTTTCATGACGCCAACGGGGACGTGGCCCTGTGTGTTCCGGACAAGGACGTGCCTCTGGGGACCAAGCTCTGCTAGAGGGAGACACAAGGCCCCGGATTCCCGGAACCTGTTGGCATACGATCCGCGACATGCATCAGAAAGCCCCTGCACGAAAATGCAGGGGCTTTCTGGTTATAAGGTTGCATTTCATCTGTTGCCTGTGCGCACCACTAGGATCACGGACTCGAGTGCCATGCGATATTTCATGATCGGGAGGACGCCTCTGTACGGTCGATTTTTGGAGACCTGGTTGACAAATATTGCCTTATCGTAAATTATCGCAACTCAGGTTACAGTAACGGAGATTGCGATGAAATTTTATGACAGGGAGCATGAGCTGTCCGTTCTTGAGACCATATACGGGCAGTGTACGGCGGACTACGGCAAGATAACCGTCATCACGGGACGACGGCGGGTGGGCAAGACCATGCTGGCCCTCGAGTATGCCAGGGACAAACCCTCTTTGTACCTGTTCGCCGGCAAGAAGGCCGAATCCCTTCTGTGTCAGGAGTTTGTGGCCGCGTATGAGGAATTCACTCACAAGAAACCCATCGGGGAGTTGAACAGATTCGTCCAACTCTTTGAATTGCTGCTCGAGTACGGCAAGGACAATCCCTTTGTCCTGATTATCGATGAATTCCAGGAATTTTTTACCATCAACAAAAGTGTGTATTCCGATATCCAGAGACTCTGGGACCGACACAAGTTCAGCACAAAGATTCATGTCGTCTTCATCGGTTCTGTGTATTCGTTGATGACGAAGATATTTCAGGACGAAAAGGAGCCCCTGTACGGTCGGGCGGACAGGGTATTGTACATACGCCCCTTCGAGGCCAGAGTGATCCGGACCATCCTGAAGGATTACGGCGAGCTGAGCAATGACAACCTCTTCTACAACTATCTCGTGACCGGAGGTGTGCCCAGGTACGAGGAACTCCTGATCCAGAATCGATGCTTCGACAAAACATCCATCCTTGATTTCATCTTTGAAAAGGACTCGTTTTTTATTGCCGAAGGCAAAAGCCTGCTCATCCAGGAATTCGGCAAGGAGTATGGCATCTATTTTTCCATCCTGGAATTGCTGTCCCAGGGCAGGACTTCGCGGACCCAGATCGAGTCCGTGCTGGAGAAGAGTGTGGGAGGCTATCTGGAAAAACTCGAGACCCAGTATGACCTGATCGAAAAAATAAAACCCATGGGCGACCGCAAGCAGTCGCGAAATCAGAAATTCGCCATCAAGGACAATTTCATCCGGTTCTGGTTCAGGTTCGTGAACAGGAACATGAGCATGATCGAAAACCAGCGTTTCGACTATGTCAAACGACTGATCGAGAGGGACCTGCCCACCTTTGCCGGACCTGTCCTGGAAAAGCTGTTCATGGAAATGACCGGCTATTCTCCCCGGTACGGACTCATAGGCAATTACTGGGAAAAGGGGAACGTCAACGAGATCGACCTCGTGGCCGTCGATGATCTCGACAAAGAAGTCCTCGTGGTCGAAGTCAAGATGAACCCCAAAAATATCAAACTGACACAACTGAAGGACAAGACAGAGCGGCTGCACAAGCGGTATGACGGCTATACATTCACCTACAGGGGGCTTTCCCTTGAGGACGTGGACGGTTTCATGGAGGAGATGAGAGGGCAGGACCTGAGGCATGGGTGATGGGATATTCGGTCCTCCTTGCCTTTGCCGTCATGGATAATGAGAATCAGGGCGTCGAGACTGATATCCTGCATCGGCAGGCGCAGGCATTCGAGCAACCGATGCCCGTAGCCATAAAGCAGTCCGGCCACCAGATCATAAGGGGCGCAAAGATTGTCCAGGATGGGATTGATATCTGAAAGAGCAGGATTCTCATGCAGGATCGAATTTCGCCAATTCTGCAGGCACATATCCTTATGATACGATGATAACGAACGCACCCGGTGGACTCGATGATAGTCTTTGATTACGATCGAATCGTACAACAAGAGGCAGGAACCTGAAACCCGATACGACCCAATAACTCATTGAGGACTGACCATGGATCAGGACATGCAAGATATCATCATCTACAACACGGCTGACGGCAAGGCCTGTGTGGCCCTCTATGCCAAAGACCGCATGGTTTGGATGAACCAGAGCCAGCTGGCAAAACTTTTTGACACCTCCGTGCCGAACATCAGCATCCATATATCCAACATACTGAAAGAAAAAGAATTAGATGAAAAGTCAGTTATTAAGGAATATTTAACAACTGCCGCCGACGGCAAGGACTATACTGTCACCTTCTACTCATTGGAGATGGTTTTAGCCATCGGCTTCAGAGTCAGGAGTAAAAGAGGGACTCAATTCAGGATTGGCTCTTGTTGGGTTTCAGGGGCCTGCTTTGGAAGTTAGGTAACTTGCATGTAGTGATTCTCCGGCTTTGTTTTTTCCCTCCTGGGAACACCGAGCGTCTGCTCGGCACTGCGTTTACTATCCAGCTGAAATATAGGCAGATGATGCCGGATAGACAGTATGAGGCTGTACGCTTCAGGTGTTGCCCGAAAGGCCGAGCAGACGCTCGGCGTTCCCAGGGGAAAGACTCGTTTGCAACGTCGGTTGTCGTGCTGAATCAGTGATACTTGGCAGGGAAGAGACAGACCCCCGGAATGCAACAAGAGCCTTTCGATTTATCTGTTTCTGTACGGTGCTGGCCGTGTCGGGGTCGAATCATGAGAACATCAGCCCAAAGCGCACCCCTGCTTCAGCGTGAACGTATCCATGGGTATCTTCAGACTCGGATTGGCGCCGGACAAGGGGGATGGAAGCGGCACGGAGGGTAGGGGGTTGGGCTTTTTTGCCGAGGGGGAGGATGTTACTTTTTTGCAGGGTGTTGTTGTGGGAGTCTGCAAATATGTAGGCTGACGAAAGCGGGTTCTTTGAGCTGTTAAACCAAACCGGTTTGAGAACGTGAGTTTTGTTAAGGGATCGACACGAGAACCTTTCAGGAGACTAGAAATCATATTCGTCGTCCTCGGTCTTCTTCCGTATCCGTTTGGGAAGTCTTTCCCTGTCAAGGATTTGACCTTCTCGGTCGTTATTCGGATTGGCCAGTTGGTCCAGTCCGTCATCAAGATGAAGCGCTCCGAGGACACTGGAGAGAACACCTATGGAAACGGACGGATCCCCCTGGCTGATGCGACGTATGGTCGAACGGGAAACATTGGCCAGCCGTGCCAGAGCGTTTTCCGAAAGCCGCCGTCGTTTGCGGGCCTCCTGAATGTTGAGTCCGAGTTGCGTGAGCCGTTGGCGGATCTTGGGATGAAGGGAATCGATTGCTTGGGTTTGTTTTGACATGTGTTATTTGTAAGTCATAAAAACTTTTAATGCAATCTATATAATACAATTTTTTTTCAAGCGTTTCGATCAACTCGAAAAGTATAAAGGCTGCTCGGTTTGCCATAGAAATCGTGCGAGGTCGATTCGTCCTGTGTGATCGAAGACCACTCCTTCCTTTTCCAGAAGCTCTTTCTGTTCCACCTCCCCTTGGAATTTTCCCAAAGAAATCCGGCCCTCCCGGTTGACCACGCGGTGCCACGGCAACTCTTCCCCTTTTGCGCAGGAATGGAGAATCCGCGCGACCTGTCTGGCCCCTTTGGGGTTGCCGGCCAGGGCGGCTATCTGCCCGTAGGTGGCCACCCTGCCCTGGGGGATGGCCCGGATGCACTCGATGGTTCGGGTTGTGAAGGGGTGTCTGGTCACGGCAAGAGGGACGGGGCGCGAAAGGGTGTCAGATGGTCCGGTACAATTTTTAGAGGATGTATACAGGGTTGGCAAGAAATCCGTCCGGTTCGATGCTGACAGCGGGGCGTTCTGCCTGTATCCTCGACCCGACCATAAGGAGAAGAGCAATGCGCACACGGATCAAAACAGTTCTTGTCATCCTTGTTCTGGCCCTCGGGGCCGGCGGGGCAGGCTGGCAGTATTTCGAACGGGAGGCCACACAGCAGGACGAACTTGTCCTCTCCGGGAATGTGGAGGTCACTGAATCCGCCCTGGGGTTCCGGATTCCCGGTCGGTTGCTCGAGCGGTTCAAGGACGAGGGAGATGTGATCGAGGCGGGCGAGCTTGTGGCCCGGCTGGATGACCGGGATGAACAAACCGGACTGGCCAAGGCTCTTGCCGAAAGGGATCGTGCCCAGGCCCTTCTCGATGATCTGCTTCAGGGGAATCGGAAACAGCAGATCCAGGAGGCTGAACAGGGTGTTGCCAGAGCGCTGGCCAGTCTGAACCGGGCCAGGGCGGATCTCGATCTGGCAGCCACGGATTTTCAGCGGTTCAAGACCCTGTATGATGAAGCCGTGATCAGTAAGCAGGAATTCGATGTTGCCAGAACCCGGTTGGTGACAGCTCAAAAAGGGGTCGAGGAACAGGAGGCCATGCTCGAAAGTGCCCGGGCCAACCTCAATCTTGTACAAGAGGGATTTCGATCCGGGGATATCGAACAGGCCCGGTCCGGGCTCGCCGCTGCCGAACAGGCCGTGGAGCAGGCTCGACTTCGCCTTGCCTACACGCAATTGCATGCTCCTTTTTCAGGAACGGTTGTGACCAAGGTGGCGGAACAAGGCGAATATCTCGGGGCCGGCTCGGTGGTACTGACCATGGCCGATCTCTCCCGGGTATGGGTGCGTGCCTTTGTGCCGGAACCCGATCTGGTACGGGTGGCCCGTGGCGACAGGGTCCGGGTGAGTGTGGATGGACTGGACGGCCAGACCTTTACCGGCCAGGTAGGGTTTATCGCTGACGAGGCCGAATTCACTCCCAAGACGGTTCAAACGCCCGAGGAGCGGGTCAAGCTGGTCTATCGGATCAAGGTCTATGTGGATAATCCCGACAGGCTGCTCAAAGCGGGCATGCCGGCCAGGGTACATGTGGAGAAGAACGGAGACAGGAGACAGGAGACGGGAGACAGGGAGTCGGACAAGGCATGACGTGGAGACGATTCCACGAATCGTCATCCCGGACTTGATCCGGGATCTCCATGGGCTTGGCGTTGCCGTGACGTCCTGACAACGTTTTTGGCGTCCAAGATCCCGGCCTGCGCCGGGATGACGGAATAGGGCGAGAACTCGGGTCGAAAAGTGATAACTTTCAGGATTCGGCAAGAATGACGATATACATCTGAAACCCCAACTGCGCACTGTCTGCTGTCTACTTTTGTGCACTGCGCACTTTTTTCCCATGACGCAATCCAACCACCCTGCCATCGAGGTCGATAAGCTGACCAAATCCTTCGGAACCCTCCGGGCTGTGGACAATCTGTCTTTTTCCGTCATGGACGGGGAGATCTTCGGGCTGGTTGGTCCGGATGGGGCGGGCAAGACAACCACCCTGCGCATGCTCGCAACCATCCTGGGCCAGGACGGGGGAACCGCCATGGTGGCCGGGTTTGACACCCGTAAACAGTCTGATGCGGTCAAGGACCGGCTGGCCTACATGAGTCAGCGGTTCGGTCTGTATCCGGATTTGAGTGTGCAGGAGAATATCGATTTCTACGCCGATCTCTACGGCGAACCCCGGCGGGGGCGGGAAAAACGCATTCACGAGCTCCTTGATTTCAGCAATATGACCCTGTTCAAGAAACGGCAGGCCGGCAAGCTTTCCGGGGGGATGAAGCAGAAACTGCAGCTGGTCTGCGCCCTGATCCATACCCCCAAGGTCCTGCTTCTGGACGAACCCACCAACGGGGTCGATCCGGTGAGCCGCAGGGATTTCTGGCGCATTCTGTATCGGCTACTGGCGGACCAGGTGGCCATTCTCGTGTCCACTTCGTATCTGGACGAGGCGGAACGGTGTTCGCGTCTCGGACTGCTTCACCATGGTTCCTTTATCGCCACGGGCAGTCCGGCCGAGGTGAGGGCGCTGCTGCCCGGACACGTTCTGGCGGTACGTTCCTCACGGGCCCGGGCCATGCGTCCGCTCTTGAAGGAGATTCCCGGAATCTCCGGGGTGGAGGTCTTTGGGGATCGGGTTCACGCCGTGTGCAGGGATGTGCAGGACACCGAGACCCGGGTGCGTTCCCTGCTCGCCCACAACAAATTCCCCTTTGAAGAGATCGTTGAGGTTCGGCCCGGGCTTGAAGACGTCTTTGTGGAGCTGCTCAGAGAGGAGGATTCTTCCGAAACTCCCTCAGACACCCAGGCTCCGAACCCAGTCACGCCGGACCGTGGTTCTGCAAACACCCCTCCCACCGGCCGTGATCCGGCCGTGACCGTGGACCATCTGACCAGACGGTTTGGTTCCTTCACAGCGGTCGACGACATCAGCTTCAGTGTTTCCCGGGGAGAAATTTTCGGTTTTCTCGGACCCAACGGGGCCGGAAAATCCACGACCATCAAGATGCTCTGTGGCCTGCTCGCTCCCAGTGCGGGTACGGGCCGTGTTCACGGGCTGGATATTTCCAGGGACCCGGAGAAAATCAAGACCCATATCGGGTATATGAGTCAGAAGTTTTCTCTGTATGACGATTTGACCGTGGTGGAGAACATCGATTTTTACGGGGGGATTTACGGACTGTCGAGCCGGCGTCTGGCCGAGCGCAGAAACTGGGCCGTGAGCATGGCCGGTCTTGCCGGACGGGAAGATCATCTCACCCTCACCCTGGCGGCCGGCTGGAAACAGCGTCTGGCCATGGCCTGCGCCGTGCTGCACGAACCCCCCATCCTCTTTCTGGATGAACCCACCAGCGGGGTGGATCCCCTGTCCAGGCGCATGTTCTGGGATCTGATCACCTCCATGGCCGAGTCCGGCATGACCATCTTCGTGACCACCCATTACATGGAAGAGGCCGAGTATTGTGACCGTTTGGCCCTTATCTATCAGGGAGCAATGGTTGCCCTGGGAACGCCAGCGGAGCTCAAGACCAAGCAGATGCATGACGTGCTTTTGAATCTGGCGTGCGAGAACCCCCAGGCCCTTGCTGATGATCTGGCCGATCTGAAAACCGTCCGCGACGTGGCCCTGTTCGGTGCGGGGTTGCATCTGGTCGTTGATGAGGAAAAGGGGGCCAAAGAGGAAATCCAGGAATTGATGACGCGTGGCGATCACACGGAATATACCCTGGAACGGATCACTCCCTCCATGGAAGACGTGTTTGTTTCCCTGATCGAGGAAACAGACAGAAAACAGGAGCAGCAGTCATGATCCGTCTTTCCCGTTTGGCCGCTGTGGCCCGCAAGGAATTTCTGCACGTCATCCGGGACTGGCGCAGTCTGGTCATGGCGGTGGCCATTCCCCTGCTCCTTCTTCTTCTCTTCGGCTATGCCCTGAGTCTGGATCTGAAGAACGTGCCGACCATGGTCCTGGACCGTTCCCAGACGCCCCAGAGCCGGGAATTGGTGAGCCTGTTTCAGGGGTCGCCCTATTTTGAGATCCTCAGCCACACGGATGATTACGCAGCCATGCAGCACGGGCTGGACCGGGGAGATATTCTGGTGGGACTGGTCATTCCCGATGATTTTGCCGGCAGCCTTCTCTCTGGAAAAGATACCTCCATCCAGGTTCTCGTGGACGGGAGTGATGCCAATTCGGCCCGCCTGGCCATGAATTATGTGGCGGCCATCGGGGCCTCCTTCTCCCTGCAGGTCAAGGCCATGCGGATGCAGGCCCGGGGTGTTTCGGATTCCGGCGCGTTCGTGGAGTTGCGGCCCAGAACCCTGTACAATCAGGACCTGCGCAGTCAGAACGGGATCGTTCCAGGGATCGTGGCCATCGTCATGGTGGTCATCGCCTCCATGCTCACCTCGGTGACCATTGCCCGGGAGTGGGAAACCGGAACCATGGAGCAGCTTCTGGCCACGCCCATCCGGGTTCCTGAACTGCTCGTGGGCAAGGTCATCCCCTATTTCATCATCGGGATAGTCGATGTGGCCCTGTCCGTGGGGTTGGGCTATTTGCTTTTTGATGTTCCCTTGCGCGGTTCCACGGGTCTGGTTTTTGGATTGGCCTCCATCTTTCTGATAGGCACCCTGTTTTATGGATTGATGGTTTCCATTGCCACCAAATCCCAGGTTCTGGCGAACCAGATCGCCCTGCTTTCGAGCTTCATGCCCTCGATCATGCTTTCGGGATTCATGTTCGCCATCCAGGATATGCCCTCGCTCATCCAGGCAGTGAGTTATATTCTTCCGGCCAGGTATCTCATCGCCATTTTGCGGGGGATCTATCTCAAGGGGATCGGGCTTGAAATCCTCTGGGTCAACGCCCTGCTTCTGGCCGTGTATATGGTGATCATGATCGTGATGGCCCACAAGAAAATGCGTCTTTCCCTGGAGTGATCATGCGACGAATGAAGAACATGCTCGTCAAGGAATTTTTGCAGATGTTCAGGGATGTGCGCATGCGGATCATTATCGTGGTCCTGCCCTGCATGCAGATGCTCGTCTTTGCCTTTGCCCTGACAACGGACGTCACTCATATCGCCACGGCGGTCCTGGATGGGGATCAGACCCCCCTTTCCAGGCAATTGATCCAGGCGTTTACCTCCTCGGATCATTTTTCCGTTATCGCCCAGGTGGAACGGAATCAGGATATGATCCGGCTTTTCGACCAGGGAGACATTCGGGCCGGAATACGCATCCTGCCCGGATTTTCCAGGAAACTGCAGAAGGGTGAAACAGGGATGGTGCAGGTGCTCACGGACGGATCGGATTCCAACACCGCCTCCGTGGTCACGGGGTACGCCACCACAATCGTCACCCGATTCAACCAGAAACTGCAGGCCATGACGGGATCGGCAGGCGCGAACGGGAGTATCAGTCTGGCCGTCCGGGCCTGGTACAATCCGAACATGGAGAGCCGGTTCTATTTCGTACCCGGACTCATTGCGGTCATGCTCTCGGTGTCCGGGATCGTGCTCACGAGCATTGCCATTGTCCGGGAAAAGGAAATCGGGACCATCGACCAGATCATGGTCACGCCCATCGGCAAGCTGGAATTCATCCTGGGCAAGTCCCTGCCCTATCTGCTGGTGGGCTACCTGCTCATGACCATCATGTTCGGCATGGCCCGGGTCATCTTCCAGGTCCATATCGCGGGCAGCATTCCCCTGCTCTACCTGTTGACCGGGGTCTATCTGGTCGCCACCATCGGGATCGCCCTGTTCATCAGCACCTCGGCCAAGACCCAGCAGCAGGCGCTTTTGACCGGATTTTTCGTGCTCATGCCCCTGGTTCTCTTAAGCGGGTTTATGTATCCGGTGCGCAATATGCCCGAACCGGTCCAGTACCTGACCGTGATCAACCCCATGCGCTGGTATATGGACATCCTGCGCGGGGTGGTCCTCAAGGGCGTGGGGGTGAGTGAGCTGCTTCGGCCCATCCTCTGGGAAATCGCCCTGGCCGTGGGTTTTGTGACTCTGGCCAGGATGCGGTTTTCCAAGACCCTGGGATGATGTGTGGGGATGGAGTGGAATGGGCGAAAGATTATCCGCGGAAAGAGATCTTACTGGAAGGTCGACCCTTGAACGATAAGGATGTTGTATGAAACAGGACAGAAAAAAAGCCATCTTCATCGCTGAAAAGATATTTGCCGAGCTGGTTTTTGATGTGCAAAAACTCGAAGGGATGCCCTTCACCCTGCCCGAGATCCAGACATATCTTCAGGGAATCACCGTGGGCGGGCACAAAGTGACTGATGAGGACAAGCTGAAACAGCAGATCCTTGGCTGGAAACATCTCATCTCCCTGGTCAAGACCGGTGCATTCGCCCTGACACAAGAGATCGCCTGCTCCATTCAGCGCATCATTGCCAGGGATGAGGCCCTGGAGATCGGCCGGTTCCGTTCCGGGCGTGTAGGTATTGCGGGTACCGAGTATGTTCCTCCGCCGGCTGAGGAATTGGACAAGGTGTTTACGCGGATGCTGTGTGAGATACGCGTGATGAAGGACGTGCGGGATCAGGCCTTTCGGGTCCATCTGGATTTTGCCCGCAATCAGTTCTTTGACGACGGCAACAAACGGACCGGTCTGCTCATGTGCTGCGGCCATCTGATGCACAACGGGTATCCGCCGGTCTCGATTCCCGCCAAACGACTCAGCGAGTACAACGCAGGCATGATCCGTTTATATGATAGCGGCGACCCTGCGGAAATGACGAGGTTTCTGCGGGAATGCCACGACAGCATGTACGCCCGATTCGAGTAGGCGGCTCCAAGGATTTTGGGGGCAAAGATGTAATCAGGCGGGTGGATGGTTACTCTTGGCGAGGAAAGCAGCCTTATGGGACAATTCGATGTAACCGGTCGGATTCTTTTTTTGATTGTGCGAGAAGTGTTTCCCAGTCATCGGGCGGAAACCCTTTTTTCAACATTTTCTGAAAGGTTCTATACGCATCATTACCGCTTTCATACGCCCGTTTGGTCTTTTCGTCGTTGACCCATACATAGACAATGATTCGTTTTTTTCGATGGTAGCGGAAAAACAATCGATACTGCTGAAAGAATTTAGCCCGGAACCAGTGTTTGCGGCTTTTTCCCAGTGTATTGCCCTGACGATATTCAGGATTGTCCGGTCCCTGGGGTATTATTTCGAAAACCAATTTCCAAATGGCGGCCAGCCGCTTGGAAGCATTTTTTTTCGTATATCCCTGAGGGTCTTTGTCGCGCAGGATTCCAACCTGTGAAATGAGCGAGTCGAGCTGATCAAGGAACAGGGGATGGGCAAAAATGGTCCAGCCGTTGATTACCAGAAAGTCCGGGCCGGTGCTGTTCATTCATCTTCCGGGGATAAGGGGGCATCGAGGTCCAGATCGACATCCTGCACCAGACTTTTCACTCTTTGTACCAGCTCGGGTTGAATCGCCTGAATCTTTTCGGGGTGCTTTTTTATATCATCGGCTAGAAATTCAAGAAAATGCTCCAGAACATCATCATCTTGTTCCCGGGTATCGACCCGGGACACACAGACTGTTCCGTTGGGTTGTATATCGTAGCGAATCTTATCACGTTTTTTAAGCTGTAGAGCTTCCCGGACATTTTTGGGTACCGTGGTCTGATAACGGTCTGTCAGGGTTGATTCGATAGTGGCGGACATATGACCTCCGGAGTGAAGTTTATATCTGGGTAATGCACTCGCATTGTCACGTCAACTCTGGCATAAGGTTATATGTCCGTTTCAAGAGTTTACACGGACAATGGGTTTTCATTTTTTTGAACCGATCCGACATTTTTTGCGGGAACGTTTTTCCAAGACTCCGGGGTGATGGATGGGGAGAGGCGGTGAAGGTGGTAAAAATTCTTACCAGTAAATGCATAAATCGGTAATAAAAATTACCACTTTTTGTAAAAATCGGTCATTTTCATTACCGGATTGAGTAACTGATAGACATCATACAAGAAATCCGGCCAGCTTCTGGAAAACATGGTCTTCATGGCTGCATCGGATCACGTCCGAAATTTTCTACTACAAAACCCGCAAGGGCAGGGAGGCCGATCTATTTGCCGGACAATCCTGCCAATCCTTCCTCCCACGCCCGGACCATTTTCTCGGCAATCTCCCTGAATTCGGGCAATGATTTTCCATACACCTTCACTTCTTTTTGTGCCTGACTGATGCCTTCTGCAACCTCCTGTATGGCCCTGGATGCCTCTTGGGGGGCGAGATCGCAATGGGATCTTCCGAATTCCACGAGTCCCTTTAGAGTGGGCCAGCGTTTTGTTCCCTTGAGGGTCAGGGCCATGGTGTCCTTGGGGAGGTAGGCTGTGGTGGTGATGTGGTCGAAAACCGGGGCCAGTCTGCCCGATCGCCCGGTCGGGGAATCGTAGACCAGGCAGAAATTTTTGAGGTGGGCGTCTCCGTTGCGCAGGCCCACCGAGAGGACGATCATCTTGAAGACTTCCCGGCATGCCGCGTGTCTGTCTGCTTCTTGGGTGAACGCCTTGAGAGTTTTGAGGAGTCTTTCCAATGATCCCGAATATTTTTGCTTGGATGCAAGACCTTGGAGGACGCAGAAGTCTTCCAGGCCCAGATAGCCGTGTTCTCCCATGTCGAATCGTTCGACGACCAGAAAGCGGCCGTTGTCCGAGACGCTGAACGTAGGGACCTGCATGCCACTCAACCGGGCCGCCTGAAGACAGCAGTATTCGTTCCGGGCAAGTTCGGGATAGCGGGCATCCCAGGTTTTCACGATATGGGTGGAAGCCTGGACCGTCAGCTTGTGCTCGGGGCTCATCTTTTCGCCATCGCTGGCCCTGATGAGGATTTTGGGCTGGACCCCGGAAATGCCCGAGGACGCGGCATAGATTTCCAAAAGATCCTGAAAGAGGTCCTCCGCCCCCTGATAGGTCAGGATTTCTTCCACGCTGACCGATTGCATGGGTTCCATTCGGGTATCGGGCTCCCGGTATTGCAACCGGCCGATCTGCGAACCTCCCGTGATCTTGAGAAGCTCGAGATCGTCAAAGTCCGGAATGGCCTTGGAGAACATATCTTCGATCCAGCGTCTGAGAGCGCCTTCGGGAAGGTTCATGTCGAATATGGGATGCAGCCCGTGGCGCCATATCCATGATTCCGGCCGCACCGGCATGGTCAGGGAGACGGCCTGGTCTTTTTCGGCGTCCGGCCGATAGGTGAAGGAAAAGGTGTTTGCCGATACCCGGTTCAGCTGTCCTGCGATCTGGTTACCTGCCAGCACGTTCAGCATCTTCCATCTCCTGAGCGAAATCATCGAGGGTCGGCGGGCCGGGATGCTTCCTCAAGGTGATCTCCATCTTGAAGACATCCAGGATGCGCATGACCCGTTTTATCCCGACATCAGCGGCGATGCCCCGTTCCAGATTGCTGATGAAGGCCCGGGAAAGACCGGTGCGTCGGGCGAGCTCGGTCTGAGACATCTTGCGCTCCTTGCGCAGAGCCGCGATGGTGGTTCCTATTTCCAAGAGATCCATGCCTATTATCATAGGCAATTTGAAGGAAAAGTCAATTTTTGCATATAAAAATATGCAGAATCATGAACCCACATCCTTTTGTATTTCGTAAGTCAATGATGCCTGATTCTCGTCCTTCCCGGGAAAAGACGTACTCGCTTGGCGAGTTGTCGTGCTGAATCGCGTTACCATTTTTTCATATAATACGCTGCCAATGCAGGAGAATCTGCGTATATAACAACGCGGCCGTCTTTCCGAATGATTCCGGGAAGACGGCCGCGTTGTTATGGCTTGTTGAATGGTGTCGGATTATTGGACTTTGTTGTTTCTCAACTGAACCGCTCGAAGTCCTGATCAGCGAAGTCGTCCTCGAGATGGAGATCGATGCCCTTGACCTCATTTTTAGCCTGTTTTTTGGCCCCGGTGATCCGTGATGGCAGGCGGCCCTGGCTGGCGGAGACACCGCGTCGTTCGGGCTTGGGACCCTGGGAATACGGGGCCGCAGCGAATTCCTGATCCTTGCCGATTTTGAAGAAGGAGATGGCCTCCTGCATTTGTTCGGCCTGGCCGCTCAACTCTTCAGAGGTTGCAGAGAGTTCTTCCGAGGCCGCTGCGTTTTGCTGAACAACCTTGTCCAGTTCCTGAACCGCGGTATTGATCTGATCGCTTCCCGCATTCTGTTCAGCGCTGGCGGAGGCGATTTCCTGCACAAGCTCTGCAGTGCGTTTGATCTCGGGAACCATTTCCGCGAGCTGCTTGCCGGCGTCTTCAGCGATATGAACACTCGACGACGAGAGTTCGTTGATTTCGCTGGCTGCCGCTCCGGACCGTTCGGCCAGTTTGCGCACCTCGGCCGCGACAACTGCGAATCCCTTGCCGTGCTCGCCGGCGCGCGCCGCCTCAATGGCCGCATTGAGGGCCAGCAGGTTCGTCTGCCGGGCGATCTCTTCGATCACGGATATTTTTTCCGCGATTTCCTGCATGGCGTGCACGGTCTGGGACACAGCCCGGCTTCCCGCTTCAGCGGATTCGGTCGAATGCAGGGCCATTTTTTCAGTTTCCCGGGCGTTTTCAGCATTTTGCCGAATGTTGGCGGCCATTTGTTCCATGCTGGAGGAGATTTCCTCGACGCTGGCGGCCTGCTCCGTGGCGCCCTGGGCAAGGCCTTCGGAGGCCGAAGATACCTGGGTACTGCTGGAGTTCACATTCCCTGTGATGGTCAGCAGCGTGGCGACAATGTTTTTCAGATTCGCGCTCATGGCATTGAGGGTTCTGCCGAGCTGACCGAGTTCGTCTTTTCGGTTTTCAGGCAGCCTGGCAACATCCAGATGTCCCTGGCTGATCTGCTCCATGGTCTGGACCGCGTTGCCGATGCTCTTGCGGATGCCCTGGGCAAAGAGAAAGACAATGAAAACGGCTATGCCGAGAATGAACGCCCCGGCCCCACCCGACCACATGCCGGAGCGCTGCAGGGCCGCATCCACGACACGTTTGCCCTCCATGAACTCCTCGGTAAAACCCGTACCCACAATGACCCAGTCCCAGGGTTCAAAATAGATGGCTGTGAGGATGGTCTCTTGGGGAGTGGTGCCGCCTGGCTCGACCATGGCCGCATTCCGTACAACGGGTTCGCCACCGGCCTGCTTGGCCTCGGCGACCAGTTCCCTGTAGACCGTGGCGCTCTCCCTGTTGTTCATGGAAAAGGCGTTGGAGCCCTCGATGGAGGCGTCGTTGTGGAGTTTGAACACGCCCGCTGTGTTGCCAGATCCGCCCAGAATGGAGATGTAACCGGTGGAACCGATGGTCACATCCATGAGTCCCTGGCGCAGTTGTTTGACGTTTTCCTGCAGGATTCCCACATAGAGGCAGCCGATGACCCGGCCCTGGTTATCCATGATGGGTCGGTACTGGGTCAGGTACCATGCGTTGACCACATACGCGGTCCCGTAATAGGTTTCACCCGAGCGTACGGTCTGTGCCACAGGGCTGCTACCGGGGATATAGGTTCCAATGGCGCGTTTGCCGTCGTTTTTCAAAATATTGGTGGCCACGCGCAGCAGATCCCCCTGGGGATTCATGGACTGAAAAACCGTACAGGTGGTCCCGGTCAGGGATTTGAGCTTGTCCACGATGGGTGTGGATTGGCCGGGTTCGGCGTTCTGCCCCAGCCACTCACTCCCCAGGGCCATTTTGGGAAGGGAAACATTCGAGCGGCTCTTGGTCACCTGGTTTATGGCCTGCCAGCGTTCGGTTTCCTCAAGCAGATGGATCCCCCCGCCCTGCTCGACAATGTCCAGCAGGACGTTCATGTCGTTGCTTAACTGCTTGGAAAGTGTGGCATGCTGGGTTTTCAGAAGATTGGAGGCATCCACCGTGGCCAGCTCCACTTCATGCTCGGCCTCCTTGATGAATTGGCTGTCCAATGTATCTGAGAGATTCATGCTCTGCCAAAAAAAGATGCCCAGAATGCCCATGGTGGTCAGCGCGACGAGTCCGGCCCCGACAACGATGAGTTTGGTTCCGATGTTCATGGTGATATTCCTTGAGTTGTGTCTGAAATGTTGTCATCGTGTGTACGTTACGCCTGTACATGGTGACGACTAAATAATAATAAGTATCAATAGTTAATAGATAGTCTGTCATACTCATTCCCTGCGGTCAAGATTTCTATCGGCTGAAATGGTAGTATCTTGAATGCACGCGTGGGAAAGGTGTGTTGAGGTTTCTTCTCCCGTGTTGAAAATGACACGGTTCAGTTTGTTGAGCAATTGGGTTTCAATTTAACACATATACCATAAGGGGATACCTGCATGCAATTCGTGGTCATCGGGCACGACGGCAAGGACGACAAGGCTTTGGATCGGCGGCTGGCCGCCAGGGAGGCCCACCTGGCAACCTTTAAGGAGAATCACGCCAAGGGGGTTTTTCTGTACGCCGTGGCCTTGCTGGACAATGACGGAACAATGAACGGTTCGATCATTGTCTGTGATTTTCCCTCGGAAGAGGCCCTCAAAACAGAGTGGCTGGACACAGAACCCTATGTTCTGGGCAAGGTCTGGGAGAGCGTGGAGATCCGCAAGGGCATGGTTCCGCCCCTGCTTCTGGGGAAGTAAGTGTGTGATGGTGCCGGGTCGTTGTGATTTCGCGGCCTTATATTCGGTTCCGACAAAACAACCGGACAGTTGCCTGGTGGATGGCGTGAATCGTAAAGGAAAGAGTGTGTAACTATTCAGGTCAAAATTTATCAGGCGCAACAGACTGCAATGTGATGTTAAATTTGAGTGCCAGCCCGTAAATTTTAGAGATTTAAGGATTTCAGAAATATTAGAAATTAAGGACCTGCACGCTAACCGCCTGTAATTTCTTAAATCTCTTAAATTTCTGAAATTTACAATTCTGATCCCCGGGAAATGCACCTGAATAGTTACGGTTTGTTTTAATCGTGGGAATCATCCTGACGTGATCCCTCTTCCACCAGACGGGTGATCTTGCAGGCCGCGCAGGCCGCGCCGAATCCGTTGTCGATGTTGACTACGCTCACCCCGCTGGCGCAGGAGGTGAGCATGCCCAGAAGGGCCGAAAGGCCTGAAAAGGAAGCCCCGTAGCCCACGGAGGTGGGAACCGCGATGATCGGCTTGTCCACCAGTCCTCCGATGACACTGGCCAAAGCACCTTCCATGCCCGCAATGACAATGAGCACGGTGGCGGTTCGGATCTCTTCCAGTCGGTCAAAAAGTCTGTGTATGCCCGCTACGCCCACATCCGAAATGATGTTTGCTCTGGTCCCGAGCATCTCGCAGGTGGTCCGGGCCTCTCTGGCCACGGCCAGATCCGAGGTTCCGGCGGTGATGATGGTCACCGCTGCCCTGCCAAAGGCAATATCGCCTTGAACAAGGGTCAGGGTTCGGCCAAGCTCGTCGTAGCGACTCTCCGGGAAGAGCGAGAGCACATGGTCTGCGGTTTCCCGGCAGACCCGGGTGGCCAGGATGTTGGTCCGGCCGTGCATGTGGGTGAAGATCTCCCCGACCTGTTCCGGGGTCTTGCTCTGGGCATAGATGACCTCCGGGAAACCGTTGCGCAGGGATCGGTGCAGATCGATCTTGGTATGACCGATGTCCAGAAAGGGCAGATCCCTGAGATGGCTCATGCCCTGGTCCACGTCCATCTCACCGTTTTTGATCTTTTGAAGCAGATCCCTGAGTTCATGCTGATCGTTCATGGTCGTTCCTGCCTGTTTCCCCTGGGAGCGGTGTTCATGCTTCCGGTGCGGTATCCGGCCAGGTCCACGCAGACGTGATCGTATCCCAATGTTTTCAGACGGGTTTCGATGGCCTGGGCGGTTTCTGGCCTGATAAGTTCATTGATTCTATCCCGCTCTACCTCGATCCTCGCGAGATCGCCGTGCGTTCTCACCCGGACTCCGGAAAAACCCATTTTGGCCAGAAAGGTTTCGGCCTGTTCGATCCGCGCGAGCAGATCCCTATCCACCCTGCTGCCAAAAGGGATCCGGGTCATCAGACAGGGAAGGGATGGCTTGTTCCAGGTGGGCAGATTCAGGGCATGGGAGAGATTTCGGATATCCGTCTTGTCCAATCCCGCCGTGACAAAGGGGCTGAATATTCCGAGTTCCTTCAGGGCCTTGATCCCGGGGCGGTCTTCGTCAAGATCGCTTGCATTGGTCCCTTCGATGACAGCGTTTATTCCTTCTGCCCGGGCGATATCCTGCAACCGGGAAAAGATGATTTTTTTACAGATATAGCAGCGGTCCGGGGGGTTCATGCGCAGGGCTTCGGGAAAGGGGATTTCCACAATCCGATGGCGTACCCCGAGGGATACGGCCAGGTTGCGGGCCGCCGTGACTTCCTGTTCGGAAACATACGGGGCGGCCACGGTCACGGCCAGGACCCTTTTGCCCAGTCCCTCTGTAGCGGCATGCAGAAGCAGGGTGCTGTCCACCCCCCCGGAAAAGGCGACCAGAACACTGCCTGCTCCCCGGAGCATCCCGATGAGTCGGGAGTATCTCTCCTGCGCTGATGTTTCCCGGGTCATGACTGCCGGGTCCTGGAAATCTCCCGGTAGACCCTCTCCAGGGAGATGCCGTGACGCTGGGCGATCATTCGACACTCTTCCAGTTCAGGCTTGGATCGGATCACCTTCCCGTCCATGATCGCGTTTTTCATGGTCACCCTGCCCAGGCTGGTTTCCAGCGGTTCAAACGACCTCGCCAGGGTGGATCTTTCAACGGTCAGGCACCGGATGCCCAGGGTGGTCGTGTGTTCGAACAAAAGACGCTTGAAGCGTTCCTCATCCTCGAGCGCGCAGAGCAGGGTGATGATGGTTCCGGGACGGTTTTTTTTCATCATCACCGGGGTGAAGTGGACATCCATGGGACCTGCAGCTAGAAACAGATCCATGGCCACGCCCAGGGCCTCCGGGGTCATGTCGTCGATGGTGCATTCCAGAACCCGGGCCCAGTTTGTCTCCCAGCCTGCGGATTCGTCGTCCACCGTGGCCAGATGAACCCGGAGCACATTGGGGATGGATGTGTCTCTGTGACCGATGCCGTATCCGGTTCGGGTCACGGTCATTCTGGGTGAGTCCGTGAACCGGTCGGCCAGGGTGGTCAGAAGGGCCGCACCTGTTGGGGTGGTGGTTTCCTTGTCCACCCTGCCTCTGGTTGTCGGGCATCCGGTCAGGATCTCAACGGTTGCCGGGGCCGGTACCGGAATGGTTCCGTGGGCGCAGGTGACAAAGCCGCCCCCGAGCTCCACGGCAGAGGACCAGACCGCGTCCACGCCGAGCAGGTGAAAACAGACGGCCGCACCCACAATGTCCACGATGGCGTCCGTGGCCCCGACCTCGTGAAAATGGACGTTGTCCACCGTGGTGCCGTGCACTTTGGCCTCGGCCCTGGCCAGGATGGTGAAGATGGCCAGGCTGGTCTGTTTGACGGGTTCATCCAGGCGGGAGGCCAGGATGATTCGCTGGATATCGTGCAGATGGCGGTGATCATGACGAGCTGTTTTAAGAATCACATCCACCCGGGTTCCGGTGATTCCCTTGCGGGAGTCAGGGGCATGTTTCAGAGAAAACTCGTTATCAAGCCCCAGCTTGGAAAGTTCCTGCTCAAGTTCGTCCGGGTCCACGCCGAGATCGAGCATGGCCCCCAGATTCATGTCCCCGCTGATTCCCGAGAAACAGTCGTAAAATAATATATTCATTCTTTGACTCATAGCCTATTGAAATACATTGATCACCCGGATATGTTCGGGATGATTCACGCGACACTGCAATATGGGGGAAGCCATGCAGAATACCATGATAACGCTTAAGGCATTTTCATTTTTACAGCCCGAATTTGAAAAAAAAGGACTTGCAGCTGATGAAAACTGTGTTTCTCTGAGTCCCGGGGATACTGTCAAGACGGTTTTGACGCGTCTTAACATCGATATCTCTCTGGTCGAGGGAAGCTTTATCAATGGATCGGTTCGTCCCCTGGATACCGAGCTCAATCCTGGCGATCGGGTCGCCCTGGTCCCCCCGGGGACGCCCGGGCCGTACCGGTTCATTCTGGGGATCAGCGAAAAGAGGGATCAATTGCGCGATGCGGGCGATCGCTGTGGTTGTGACGGCTGAACCAGCGGAAAGCCTTTCTGATGTAAAAAACTTCTTCCGGCCCTCCTCTTCAGTCACCGACAGATTGACGAATCCTCCTGACAGAACCCGATCAGCACGTTCTGTCAGGAGGATTCATTTTTCTTACTGCCAGAATTTTCAATCCTCTTCCTCGCGCAATTTTCCGGCTATGGCCTGGTAGTTCACGGACATGACCGGGCAATGGGCTCGCAGGGCCACCCGAACCACGGTGGAGCCCATGAAGGCCTCGTCTTTGGTGTCCTCGGAATGGTGGGCCATGACAATGAAATCCGCGTTCTTCCAGCGGGCGCACTTGATGATTTCCTGGTAGGGTGTGCCTTCCCATGCCTGGGCAGTGAATGATTCCACGCCGCTGAGCCGTCCCTGGCATTCGTGTTCGATGCGGGCGACCGCCTCGTTGCATGCCTCCTCAATAGCTTCCTGATCCTCGCGCATTCCCCGGTAGCCTCCCTTGATTTTTACTGCATGGAAGACATGAAGTCCGGCCTTGTATTTTCGGGCCATGCGTTCGGCGTATTGCAAGGCGTGGCTGGCGGATGGTGAAAAATCCGTGGCCACCACGATCTGTAGAGAATGTTTTTCCCTGTGCAAATGGGGTCGGGTGACGATCAGCACCGGACAGCGGGCCTTCTGGCTGACCTTTTCCAGACAGCTTCCCGCAGCCCCCCAAATGGTCGAACGGCATTCAATTTCTTTGGATGCGTGCGGACCCATGACAATGAGATCGATCTTCTGCTTTCGGGCAAAGCGCAGGATCTCTGTGTGAGGTAATCCCGCAGTGACTTCGTAGGAGACATCCGGCAATCCATCGGTCATTTTCTGATAGTACTCCCGAAGGAGGGTTTTCATCTTTTCCGTCTCTCCTCCGGGGATCAGATGGCGAACCTGGCCCCATCCGTATTCCACACCACAGGCATGGAAGACATACAGCCTGGCCTTGTTTTCCCGGGCCAGGGCAATGGCCTCCCTGGCAGCGTAATCGCTCTCCGGAGAGGGTGATAGCCAGCAGGATCTTCTTGAAAAACATGGATCTTTCTCCTTGTTAGACCGTCAATAAGGATTGATGCTCATCGTCATCGTGTTCCGGATCGTTCCTTCACATGGCATCCACCGCAGGTCAGCGGACCCTTGTCGGCCTGGTCGTGGCAGGTGATGCACCGTTTGTGAAAGGCGCGCATGAGCCCGAGTTCCCCCTCTTCCGGATGAGCCGGATGACAGGCAGAGCAGGGCTGGTCTTCGGATGTCTCGTATTCCTGCAGCACACCGTCTTCATAGACATGATGACACACGGCACAATCCTCGATTTCCGCCATCTCGTTGTGCAGGTCATGGACAAAAGGGACAGGAGGACGCTGGTGCGTGTCAAAGGCGGGCGAGCGGAGTATGGTCATGTTTTCCTGTGCCAGAGCCGTACCTGCAAGAGCGACCAGGATAAGCGTCAGGGCCAGGGTTATTGGGATCTGGATCATCCTGTGAGTGCGAGATATCTTGTTTGTCGTTCCCATGATCATTTCCTATTTTTCCATACATTCGTAGATGATATCGATGAGGAACATGAGTTTCATATCCAGCTTATAATCATGGATGATGTCCTCGAGTCCTCCATGGCAGTTATGACAGGGGGCGATGCATACGGCCGCCCCGGTATTTCTCAGCTGATCCGCTTTGACCCGGTTTCCCTGAACCCGGGTGTTCTTGAACGGAGGTCCGCAATTGATCACTCCGCCCCCGGCCGAGCAGCAATAATTATGTTCGCGGTTGGGGATCATCTCGATGAAGTTGGGGCAGAAGGCTCTGACCACCTCCCTGGCCTTTTCGTGCAGTCCGCGACCGCGGACAATGTTGCAGGGATCGTGAAAGGTTACGGTCTGATCGAAGGTTTTGGCCACCTTGAGCTTGCCCTCCTCCATGAGCTCCCAGTAAAACTCGAGGGCATGCATGACCCGGACGGGATGGGATCGCCAGCCGAGCCATCTGTTGCCCATGTCATAGACCGATCGGAAGGCGTGACCGCATTCGCCCATGACGATCCTCTTGCAACGAAGGTCCATGGCGGACTCGAAATGTTTTTGCTTGAGCCGTCCCATGATCTCGTAATCGCCTGAATACATGGCCATATCGCTGTTGTCCCATCCGGGCATGGAGGGCATGGTCCAGTTCTGACCGGTGACGTTCATGAGTACGGCGGCCTGGTAGATGAGCTGGGTCCTGAATTTGGGCTCCGGGCCGATCACCGAGTAGAAGATGTCTGCCCCCTCCTTGTCCAGGGGGATGCGCAGGTCGGGGATTTCGTCCCGTGCCTCTTCCTCCTGCCATTGCAGGCTGTCGATCCACTCGTCGTCCTTGACCCACATCTGGTTCATGGTCGCGGCATGACTCTGGGCCGTGTCCTGGAGGTATTGCGGGGTCACTCCGAGTTTATGACAGATCCTGCGTGCGATCTGCATCATGTAGGCGGTATCGATGCCAAAGGGGCAGTACTGGACGCATCGTTTGCAGAGGTTGCATTCCGTGTACGCCACCTGGGCCATCTGGTAGATGAATTCGGGGCTCACCCGTCCCTTTTTTTCAAGCAAAGGCCAGATGGTTTGGCTGACCTTGCCCACGGGGGAATAGCTCGGATCCTTGTCGTGCGAGTGATAAAAATGACAGGCCTCGCTGCACAACCCACATCGCACGCATATTTCACTATAGGCCTGGAGTCGTGCCCCGGTCTCTCCCTGAAGAACCCGGGTGACCACATCTTCGATATGTTCCGGGGTCAGCCGGTCCACCCCGGTCTGCAGACCCACGTCATCGATTTTGCGTTTGGATATATGTCCTATGGTAGTTTTCATGGATTCTCCTTCTTATGTACCTTTCGCCTACCCGGCGGTTACCAGTCCTTTGCGTGTCTGACGGCTCCGAACTCCGATCCCATGTAGGCCCTGGAGAAAAACCCGAAAAGCATGTGGCTGAGCCGGGTGAAAGGAATCGCTGCGAGCATGAGTTCTCCGGCAACAATGTGCAGGATGAGCATCAGCTCGTAGTTCAGGATCTGATGATAGGCCAGGATGCCGGTGACAAAGGGCAGGACCACAATCACAAGCACGATCCAGTCCGTGGGGCTGGTCACGAAGCGGACCTCGGGGAGAATGATCCTCCTGGCTGCGAAAAAACAGCACGCGAGAACCACTGCCATGGCCAGAATGTCGGCCAGCCACTCAGGCAATGCGGGAAAGGAAATCCCGAAGAATTGATCCCAGAGAACCACATGGGCCAAAAGAAAAATGGGAACCACGAAAAGCAGGGCATGGAATCCAAATGTGGCGATGGTCATGGCTGGATTCTTGCGCCAATTGACCGTGCCGAATGGGGTGATCCAATGAAGGATGGACCGCATCCCGTATTTGAAGCTCATGTACTCGAAAACCACCGGGTCTTTTTTGCGTACCGACCGATACATCAGGGCCAGACGTACCAGTGAACCGCCGATGAACAACGACCAGGCGACCCAGGCCAGCGGGCCGACTACGAATTGATACACGCTATGCATAACTGCCTCCAACGACTTGCAGTTTGATCATCCCTTGAAATCCTCCAGACGCACAACCCGACGGAAATACGCATCATCCTTGATATATCTGAGCATGATCTTGTCCCCTTCCGGACTGAAAACCGGATCCCAGGCCTGGTCGAACAATTCGTTCCATTCCCTGCCGTCCAGGACAAACGTGTATTTTCCGTTTTGTTCGACCTTTGCGATCAGATGGTTGCCATCCGGGCTGAATACGGCGGGCCATGCCATGGCATATGTGCCAGGCCAGGGCGTATCGTCGGTAATGATTGTCCATTGGTCCTTGTCGTCTTTGGCCAGGGCTGCCGCTCTGGTGCCGGTCGGTCCGACAATGAGATCCGTGACCACGGGAAAGCAGGTTTTCCAGGGACGGCCATTTTGAGCCAAGGTGAAGTGACCGAATTTTGGGGCGACAATGGCCCAGAGATTCTGGCCGTCGTCGGAAAAGCATTGATGCCAGCATTGGTCGAACGTGGGTTCCCAGATGAACTCTCCGTTTCTGGCCATGCCCCATTTGCCTCGTTCCCGGACCGGGGCAACCACAGCCCCATCCTCAGGAGAAAAGAGCGGTGTCCAGACTCCGGTGTAACCCTGGGCCCAGGTTTGACTGTCAACGGCCACGGTATAGTCATATAAGGAAGTTCGCACCTGTGCCGCCACCCGGTTTCCATCAGGGCTGAACACCGGAGTCCATGCGTTGACGAAATTCCGTTTCCAGGGCTCGCCATCCACGGCAATTGTATAGCAGCCGTTTTGAAATGCCTGAATATCCGCTTGGGCAAAGGATTTTGTCTGTACGACCGCAGCGGATTTGTCTCCTTTGTGGCTCAGAGCGAACTGGTTGGCATTCTCGAAAAATTGTTTCCAAGGTTTGCCGTCAACCACCATGCCGTACGTCATGTCCTGCTGCGCGGCCACCGCGATGACCTTCCCATCACCGCTGAACATGGTATCCCAAAGGAATCCGTAGGTCTCATCCCAGGTCTGGCCGTCAACGGCCACGGTCCACTCACCGTCCTGGGCGACGAGACCTGCGAGTCTTCCGTCCGGGCTATACCCGAGTTGCCAGATTTTTTCATAGGGGGGGTCCCAGATATCGCCTTTCTCGCAGACGCTGAATTCAAACCCGCCGACCTTGGCCACCATGGCGATCTTTTCGCCGTCCGGGCTGACCTGAAACTCCTCGATCCACTCGAATTGGGTGGAGCAGTAGGTGGTGCTGACGATCTTTTTTTCGCCCACATCCCAATCCCAGGAAACCTTTTCCTGATCCGGCAGGATCATGCTGGTTTTTGTCATAATCTTCTTCCGTCGTTCCTGAAGGTTGATATGGTTATCGCAATACCAAAAAAAACTGCAACCGCAACCATGTTTTTTGAACTGCCCGCCTATGAATCCGTCATTTTCAGGGCAAAGGCCAGTTTGTGACTTTATGCACGGGCAGTCGAATATGGTTCGTTGGAACCGGCCTGGAGCGCCGGCTCAATCATTCTGGTTGTCGCTCCCTTCCCTGCTTCCGATCACCTTGTCAATCCACCTGGCGAGATCCGCGAATTTATACGGTTTGCCCAGAAACCCTTCTATTCCGTATGCGCGGGGATTCCTGGCCATGGGATGCCCGGAATACCCGGAAGCGACGAGGATTCTGGCCTTGGGATTCTGGTGGAGAATCTTTCTGATGCACGGCTCCCCGCCCATTCCCGGCATACCCAGGTCGATGATCATCAGGTCGACTTTTGATGGCTGTAGAGAATCGCGCGAACCTGAGACCAGTGAGGCGAAAAGTTGTTGTCGTCACCGGCTTTCCGCATAGATTTTTGGATCGGATGTGCCGTGACCGGAGCCGGTCATCCGCAGACATCCTCGAGGGCTGCTTCGATCTCGGCAAAATGGAAGGAAAATCCGGTCTGCTTCAGCCGGACGGGTATACAGCGCTGACTGTCCAGGATGGCCTCGGATGCCTCGCCATAGACCAGCTTGAGGACAAAAGCCGGTACGCGCATCAGGGTCGGACGATGAAGCACCTTACCGAGTGCGGACGTGAAATGTCTGTTGGTCACGGGCTTGGGCGCGGTCATGTTCAGGGGGCCGTCAAGATCCGGATGGTCCACGGTGAACGCAATGGCCCTGCACAGGTCCTGGACGTGAATCCAGCTCATCCATTGATGGCCGTTTCCAAGGATGCCTCCCACGCCTGCCTTGAATGCGGGAAGCATGGGCGAAAGCAGTCCGCCGCCCCTGCCGATGACCGGGGCGAACCGGCCGACGATCACCCGATGTCCGTGCTCTTGTGCGGCTTCGGCCTCCTGCTGCCATTTCTGGCAGATTTCGGCCAGGAAATCATCGCCCGGAGGGGCGTCATCCTCGACGATCTTATTGCCGCGATCGTCGAAATAACCCGTTGCATTGGCGCAGAAAAAGGTTGTCTGATCCGTTGCGTGGGCAAGGGCCTGAACGACCATGCGCGTGGACAGGATGCGGGTATCGTGAATGGCCTGTTTGAGCTTTGGGTTCCATCGCTGGATGATCGGATTGCCGATCAGATTGACGACCGCATCCACCTTTTTCTCGCAGAGATGTTCCTGCCACGCTCCCGGAGCAAGAGGGTCGCCCTGGACAACGTTCACAGCATTCAGGGCTTGGGGAGGCGTTTTTTTGACCGAACGAACCAGGGCGGTCACTTTGTGGCCCTGGTCCACGAGGTGGGCTATGAGATGCGTGCCAATGAATCCGGTTCCCCCGAGAACGAAGTAGTGCATGCGTTTTGTCTCCTGGTTCCGCTCGTTTGCCTTGTATCTGCCACACTCAGGGAAGTATTGCAAGGAGAGATTCTCGATTTGTGAACCCGTGCAATCTCTTTTTGATCTATAATGGATTCCGGGGATCCGTGAATCTGTCCGGGATGATCTTTTTGAGAAGCGTGACCCAGGATTGGCGCATGCTTTACTCCTTCAGAAACATCTCCCGGTTCAACCGCCCGTAGTGGTCGAAGCTTTTCCGGGTGGAGACCATGACCGCCAGGAAGCTGGACAGCGAGGAGGTCAGGAAGATGGCCACCATGATCATCAGCTGGTACTTGATAGCCACGGCCGGGGACGAACCGCCGAGAATCTGACCGGTCATCATTCCGGGGAGGGAGACCAGACCCATGGTCGAGACCGTTGCCAGCTGGGGACCGAAGGCGGCCTTGCAGGCCTCGCGGACAAAGGGACGGATGGCCTCCCTGTGCGTGGCGCCCATGGATACGTAGGCCATGTACTCTTCTTCCCGCCGGATGAGCTGGGAATAGAACCGGTCCAGGGCGACCACGTTTGTCCGCAGGATGTTGCCGAAGATCATTCCGGCCAGGGGAATGAGATAGCGGGCCGAGAACAGGACCTGCGACTCGAGCACGATCAGGAAGCTGCCCAGGATAGACAGGGCCAAAAGCGCATAGCAGGGATAGGTCGCGGTGATAAATCCGGGGAAGGAAAGGCCGCTCTGTCTGAGAATGGCTGCGTTGGCCACAAGGACCATGATCAGGATCCAGAGAATGTTCACGGCCATATTGTTCCATGTGAAGATGTACTCCAGATACACGGCGACCAGGGAGAGCTGGACGATCATCCGGGTGAATCCGATGACCATTTCCCGGGTCAGGCCCAGATCGAGATAGCGGAAAAGCATGGCAGGAATGACCAGCAGGAGAAAGAAACATCCCAGCTGGATAACGGAAATGTCCATGGCTGCGTTCATGATTTTCCTCCTGTTTCACGCAGGACTCCGGATTCAAGGGTCAGCACCCGGGTGGCGTATGCCCGCCATTCCTTGTTGTGGGAGACGGTTATCACGGTCTGATCGGGTTTGGCCGTGAACAGCTCGATGACCCGGATGATGTTTGCCTCGTCCAGGCTCGAGGTGACCTCGTCCAGGAGATGGATCTCCCGGTCCAGGAGCAGGGCCTGGGCAATGGTTATGCGCTGCTGTTCCCCGCCGGACAGGGTGTGGTATCCGCTCGTGAGCACCTCGGGTCCGAATCCCAGGGCGGCCAGGAGGTCCAGAGCCCGCTGCTGATCAGGGTTTTTTCCCCGGTTGTGGCGGAAGGTGAAGGGAATGGCGAGGTATTCTCTGACCGTTCCCTCGAACACCAGGGGTTTTTGTCCGATGTAGGCGAAATGGTTTCTCAACCGGGCGATGGATGCGCCGTCTATTTTTTCTCCGTCCAGTAGGATGGTGCCGGTAACGCCCCTGGCAAAGCCCAGAATGGCCTTAAGCAGGGTTGACTTGCCGCTTCCCGAGGGGCCCTGGATGAGAATTTTGTCCCCTTTTTGAACGGTGAGATCAATGTCGTGGAGAATGGTCCTGCTGTCTCTTTGGACGGTTATTCCCTGAAGGTGTAATTGGTTCATGGGAGTCATTTTTGAGTTGGAGTTTTGGTCGGTTTCTGCCGCCGGGGTGATCGGTCACGGAGGCCCATGTTTTTACATGTTTTTCATTCCCTAGAGATTCCTCTGTGCCTTTACAACCACGATGGGATGAGTACTGATTTTTTTCCGAGCAAAAAAACATTGCAAAACTGGTAATACGAATTTAAAAAAGGTATTCACAGATAAATACACTATCCCAACCACCAACCAGGAGCATCCATCATGACCTGCACCCTTACCCAGGACCAGATAGAATCGACCAAGGCATTTCACGGACATTGGTGTCCAGGCCTGGCATTGGGACTACGGGCGGCCGAGGTGGGGCTCAGGGAATTCGGCAGCGCCAATGACGAGGATATCGTCTGCATCACGGAAACGGATATGTGCGCGGTGGATGCCATACAATTCCTGGTGAGCTGTACCTTTGGCAAGGGAAACCTGATCCATCGGGATTGGGGCAAGGCCGCATTCACCTTTTACAAAAGGGACACGGGGCAGGGAATGCGCATTGCCGTGCGGGACGAATTCTGGGGACGGGAGCTGAGCCGGGAGGATCGTATCCAGGCGATCATGACCGTTCCGCTGAAAACCCTGTTCGCCTTTTCCGAGCCGGAAGTCTGCCTCCCATCCAGGGCCCATCTCCTGGAGAGTCTGGTCTGCGAGGAATGCGGGGAAAAGACCATGGAATCCCGGACCCGCCGGTTCGGGGGCAGGGTCTTGTGCATCCCCTGCTTTACCCGGCTGGAACAGCGATGAGTCACCCAAAGAAAAGGCCCTGCTTCAGAACGAAGCAGGGCCTTTTCTTTGGCGGGCAAGGTGATGGCTAGAATGCGTAGCCGATATTCAGGCCGAGCATGTGGCAATGGGCGTCCTTGAAGGAGGCGTCGTGGACCTGATTAATATGATAATCTTTGCTGAGAACAACATCGATTTCTGCATCCTTTGTTTTGGAGAAAAGATAGCCGTAGGATAGATCAAGGGTCAGATCGCCCCAGTGCATCCCGGTTCCAACGCTCACAATATGCCGATCGGTCATGGGAACCATATAATCGTAATGTGCATCATTGATCGGTGATTCGTCAAAGACGTATCCGCAGCGCAGATCGAGCCAGTCGTTGTAGGCGTACTCAACGCCTACCTGAAAACGCCAGACATCCTTCCAATCCTTGGGCTCACTATTTTCTCCCAATATATCGTAATCAAAGGTGATTTTTTTGTAGGAAGACCACATCGTGTAGATGGCGTCCACCTCGACACTCAGCCTGTCGGTCGGAAAAAAGGCCAATCCCAGTGCCCATGAGGCCGGAAGATCCAGGTAACCCCGCATATCCTGGTCTGCACGTGTGGGATCCGCGAGTATCGGACCGCTGAAATCCGCATCTCCCTTGACATGGGGATGAACCTCGCCGCGATAGGTCAATCCGGCGGCAAACCATGAAGCGGGCTTGTAGTGCACGGCCAGATTATATCCGGGTGCCCAGCAGTCTCCGGCCATTTTTACATCGCTGTCATCAGACATTCCCAAAATTTTGGTGGCGAGCTTTCGATTGATTTCGACATCGAAGTACATCGCCTCGATTCCGGCGGCAACAGACCATTGGTCATTGATTTTATAGGCAATGGTCGGATTGATCGAGTAGGTTTTGACCCCGGCATAATACTCGGCATACTTACCAATCCAATCCTCATCATATTCCGAGGCCAGTCCGAAGCGGGTGTAGGCCCCCAGTCCGAACCAGAATCTGTCGTTCAGCTGGTAGGTTATGTAGGCATTGGGAGCGAAACCATCCATACCCAGGCTTTTCGTATGGGTTGAGTCGGACTCTTTTCCTAGAGATGTGCCCGCCATAAACGTTTCACTGTCTATCTCAACCTTTGCCTGAGGCATGAGCATCGAAAAACCACCCATAACCTGCACTCCTGGCAACTGGGTGATCCCGGCCGGGTTGTAGGCCACGGCCGAAGGGTCGTCGGCCCGGCCGATCATGGCGCCGCCCAGGGCGTTTCCCCGTGCGCTCCATTCGTAAATTCCGAATCCTGCTCCAAAGGCCGATTCCGCCACTGCCAACAGGCAGATCAGAGTCAGTGCCACGTGTTTTCCCAGCAATGTGCGCATCGTCTCTCCTTGGTTGGTATCACTTGGTGCGATCTGCAGTCGCCAGTCAGGTCAGCCTTCCCGGAGGGATAACCTGTTGGAGTGAAAATCGACCTGGTTAAATGCTTACTCAAAAAAACTAAACGAGCGCCTACAAAAAAGTCTGACCAGGTCAACTCACTTTTTTGATATAAAAAACAGGATTTTTCCTTGGGAAAGCTCATTGTTGACCCTTGCTCGTGTTTGCGGATATTGACCCCCTTCATATACGGGTTAAACAGACGCACAACAGCCGGAAGGTGTAATGACTTGTGTTCTCGTATACAGTATATAATATCGATCAAGGAAATTTTGTAGGCAGGATCAATGGGGAGGACGAGGTGAAGAAAACCGCCAAAGAGGATATCTTCGAGGCAGCAGCGAAACTGCTCGGTCAGCTGGGATATGCCGAAACCACGTACAAGAAGATCGCCAAGGAAGCCGGTGTGACCGAGGGGCTCATTGCCCACCATTTCGGGAACAAGGAAAAACTGTTCCTCCAGGTGGAGCGGACCATTCTTCGTGATCTGCACGACAAACTTGAAGAAAGCCTTTTCTATTCCTCGGACGGTCTGGGCGCGGTGACCAATTTCATCAAGTGCTTTCTCAAATATTCGGTGGACAATCGGGAGTGGTTCACCACCCTGCTTCGATGTTCACCGTTTCTTTTGGAGGCCGGTCCCAGGGAGAACAAGGCCATCACCATCGAGTGTGAGCGGATTTTTAGACTGCTCAAGGACTCCGTGGCCAGGGGCGTTGAAGATGAGACCATGAAAGAATGCGATCCTCACATGACCGCCTATATTCTTTTCTCAACCATGATCGGAGCCACCCGCGCCAACAACATCCGCCTCAACACCCCCGCAGATTTCTACCCGGAAATCGTGACTTTTTTCAGAAATACCCTGGCGAAATAGTTCGTTGCCGGTTCTGATCAGTTTTTCCGCCAGACATTTCCTCGAACCTTTTTCACTCCGCTATGACCTGCCGTTTCAAACAAGGCAGGTTGTCCTGGCCCCTGGCCCGCCCCACGCTTCCAAGCTCTCCTTGTATAAGGCATCTTTGTGTGTTTGTAAGATTTCAAATGTGCTCCAGAGTATCGCTTCTGTCCGGGCCTGCTTTGGAGACGGGCATGATTCAGATACAAAGTAGTCGTTTTTCAGCAGAGCGGACGACTCCGGTGGACTCCCTCTTGGTTTCCTATCGAGCCGGCCAATCAAAAGGCAATCTTACGTCTACAATTCTTCGCGAATTTTTTTTGATAATCAACTGTAATTAAAAGAAGTACCGATTTTTTTGTGATTATTATCACGTTCTGCTTGCTGAAGCATGGGTTTGACTCCTTTCTTGATCTGACAAAAGTTCTTTTTTTCCCATTTTTGCAGCGTCTTCCCCCTGTGCGTACTCTCATTGTTGCTACAAACATGCTTATAAAGATATTCGACTTGCTTTTTTTCCATTCAGCAGAGTAACAAGACCTTTGGCCGATTAACACTGTTCTTTTCGGCTTTTCTTCCTAGATTACGGATTCTGTTGCATCTCACCTCCAGCAAGAGGAGAATGAACCATATGGTTTTCAATTGGTTTCATCTGGGCATGATCGTCCTGATCCTTGTCGGTGTCTTGTTTGCCGTGGGAGCGCTCATTGTTCCGACGATTCTTGCGCCCAAGGCTCGAGGCGGAGCCATGGCCATGCCCTATGAGTGCGGTATGCCTCCTCAGGGGAGCGCATGGGGAAGCTTCAATATCAATTATTATTTCTATGCCCTTATCTTTCTCGCTTTTGATGTGGACGTACTCTATCTTTTCCCCGTGGCCGTCATTTACCCCCGTACCGTTGGCTGGTTTCCCTTTTTGGAAATCATGATTTTTCTGTCCGTCCTTGGGGCGGCCATCCTCTATTTCTACAAGAAAGGTGTCTTTACATGGCCCCGAAAGATCAAAGCATAGGTCCGCTGACCTCCTCGGTCGAGCCGGAGCTCATTCCCTTTGCCCTGCCCAAGAAGATCTTCAACGTGTGCAGGGCCATGTCCCTGTGGCCGATGACCTTCGGCCTGGCCTGCTGTGCCATTGAAATGATGGCTGCGGGCATGTCCCGTTTCGATATTTCCCGGTTCGGGGCCGAGGTTTTTCGTCCCTCTCCCCGACAGGCCGATCTGATGATCGTTGCCGGTACGGTCACCAAAAAAATGGCCCCGGCGATCATCAATCTTTATGAGCAGATGCCTGCACCGAGGTACGTGATCGCCATGGGCAATTGTGCCATCTCCGGAGGTCCTTTTGCCTTTAAGGAAAACTATTCGGTCGTCGAAGGGTTGGATCTGTTTATTCCCGTGGATGTATACGTTCCCGGTTGTCCGCCCCGCCCCGAGGGATTGCTTGAGGGGGTGTTCAAGCTTCAGGAAAAAATCACCGGCAAGCGCTGGTGGCCCAAGCCCGAGGAAGTGAACTTATGAAAGACTGGATCCCCGCTGAATGGCTCAAGGATATCGAACCCTTCGGCCTTGCGGCCTGTGACAACGAGGCCACGGGCACAACCTGGAATCTGTTCCTCCAGCATGAACGGCTGCGTGAGGCCGCGAGAAATCTGGACAAGGCCGGATACTTCCTGGAGGACATCACGGGGTTGGATGGCAAGGAAGGGTTCGAATTCATTTATCATTTCACAAAGTACGACAAGCCCTATCGGGTGACGCTGAGGGTACTGACGGTACACGAGAATCCTGTCATGCCGTCCATCAGCGACATCTTCGAGGGTGCAGACTGGCATGAGCGTGAATGCTACGACTTTTTCGGAGTTACCTTCGAGGGCCATCCGAACTTGATCCCCCTGCTGCTCCCGGACAATTTCGGGTTTCATCCCCTGATCAAGGAAGAGAAAAAAAGGGTTTCTTTGTTTGAATCCCTTTCCAAGTGTCAGACCATCGGCATCCCCGTTCCCTGTGCCATAAACCCGGATGAATCCGGCGACAAGGAGTAGCCGACCATTATGACCTTCAATCTGGACGGAGACTTCTACTCCCAGAATTTTCAACAGGGGCCTACCGAGAATTCCATGATTCTCAACCTGGGTCCCCAGCATCCCTCGACGCACGGTGTACTTCGGGTTCTCGTGGAACTGGACGGAGAGTACATCACCCGATCGGAGCCGGTACTCGGATATCTGCATCGGATGCACGAAAAGATGGGTGAATGTAAGACCTACAATCAATTTTTGCCCAACATGGGCCGGGTGGATTATCTGCATCCGCTGGCCTGGAACTGGGCCTATGTGGGCGCTGTGGAACAGCTCATGGGAATCGAGGTTCCCGAGCGGGCCGAATTTGTCCGGGTCATCTCCTGCGAGCTCAACCGGATCACTTCCCACCTGCTCTGGTGGGGGGCCTATGTCCTGGATCTGGGCGCGTTCACCCCCATCCTGTACGCCTTTGAAGATCGCGAGATGGCTCAGGATCTGCTGCAGCGAATAACCGGTTCCCGTCTGACATACAGCTCTTTCCGCATCGGCGGAGTGGCGTACGATGTCGACGACACCTTTATCCAGGGACTTCGTGCATTCTGCGTCCGCATGTCCGAGCGGGTGAAAATGTACAAGGATCTGGTCACGGAGAACTTCATTTTTCGAAATCGGTGTGAGGGAATTGGTGAAATTCCTGTGGAGATGGCCCGAAGATACGGAGCCACCGGACCTGTTCTCCGCGGGTCGGGTGTGGCCTACGACATTCGCAGGGCTGAACCCTATTCCATCTATGATCGATTCGAGTTCGATATTCCCACTCGGGACACATTGGACGCCATGGCCAGGTATCATGTCCGGATGGATGAGATTTCTGAATCTCTGCGGATCATCACCCAGGCCTTGGATCAACTTCCCGAGGGGGATATTCGAGCCAAAGTGCCCAAGGTGATCAAGCCTCCCAAGGGTGAGACCTATTTTGCCGTGGAAGGTGCCCGGGGCAAGATCGGGGTGTTTCTGGTCAGTGACGGAACCAATATCCCCTACCGGATCAAGCTGCGTTCACCCACCTTTTCCAACCTGAGTCTCTTTTCCGAGTGCGCCAAGGGAACCCTGCTGGCCGATGCCATTTCCACCCTGGGCAGCCTGGACCTCGTCATCCCGGAGATTGATCGATGATACCCAATATTCACGTGGAACTGCTGCGGCTTCTCATCTTCACCGTTGCCATCCTGGCCTTTGTTTCCCTGAACGCCCTGATGCTTGTCTGGCTTGAGCGCAAGCTCGCCGGTCACTTCCAGTTGCGGCCCGGTCCGTTTGAAGTGGGTCCGCACGGCCTGCTTCAGGCCCTGTGTGACGGGCTCAAGCTGATGAGCAAACAGCTCGTGGCTCCGGCCGGTGCGGATAAACGTCTTTTCTGGCTCGCTCCGATTCTGGCCTTTGCCCCGGTGTTTCTTTGCTTTTTGCCCATCCCCTTTGGTCCGATGCTCCTGGGCATGGAATCCGAAATTGGAGTTGTCCTGATTCTCGCCTTTTCCGGTCTGGGCGTTCTGGCAACGATTCTGGCCGGCTGGGGTTCGAACAACAAGTTCTCTTTGCTCGGGGCCTCACGTGCCGTTTCCCAGACTGTCGCCTATGAAGTTCCCTTGCTTATCACCGTACTCGGTGTGGTTATTTTTTCCGGATCTCTCAATTTTTCGGAAATCGTGAATCAGCAGGGAAGCTGGCCTTGGCAATGGAATGTACTTGTGCAGCCTCTTGGATTTGTCATCTTTTTCATCTGTGCCCTGGCAGAATGCAACCGGGCGCCCTTTGATCTGCCCGAGGCCGAAAGTGAGCTCACAGCCGGGTTTCATACGGAATATTCGAGCATGGGGTTCGGTCTTTTCTTTTTTGCCGAGTATTCGAACATGGTCATTGTCAGCAGTGTGGGCACGGCCCTGTTTCTGGGCGGCTGGCATGGTCCTTTCGCTGACGGCTGGTGGTGGTTCGCGGCCAAGGTCTATTTCCTGATTTTCGTCATGATGTGGATGCGTTGGACCTTTCCCCGGGTCAGATTCGATCAGCTTCTGAATCTGAGCTGGAAATGGCTCATCCCCCTGGCGCTGCTCAATATTTTTTACGTAGCTATCCTTGTAAAACTCTAGCGGACGAACACCGATTGTTTCACACGCATTCAGACTCCATACAACAAAGCGATACGCCATGACATTTCTCGAAGACATTCGCCAGGCGATCAAGGGCCTTTACTCCCTGATCATCGGCCTCGGGATCACGGGACGGGCCTTGTTCTCCAAGACCAAAACCGTGCACTATCCCCGGCAGACCGTGGACAATATCGATACCTACCATGGGCATATTGAATTCGTGCCCACGGACGAACCGTCTCATTTTTCCAAATGTATTGCCTGTGGTACCTGTGTCCGGAACTGCCCTTCACAATGTATCACCATGGAAAAGGCAGAGCTTCCACCGGAGATCGGTGAGGACGGCAAACTCCAGAAGCCCAAGAAGGCGAAATATCCGTCATTGTTTGAAGTGGACTACAATTACTGCAGTCTGTGCGGGCAATGTGTTGAAAATTGCCCGACCAAGGCCCTCAGGTTCTCCACTGACGTCTATCTGGCAGGCTTTTCCCGGAGTGATTTCGATTATGACCTGATCGAGCGGTCCCGCAAGGTCATCGAAGACCGCAAAGCTCACGAAGACAAGGAGTAATACTTATGGAGATAATGGCTTATATTGCCTTTGGTTTCTACACCCTCCTGTGTCTGGGCGGGGCGCTTTGGGCGGTGACCATTCCCAGTCTTGTCCGGGCCTTCACCGGTCTGGTCATTTCTCTGTTCGGGGTTGCGGGTTTGTATTTTCTTTTGGCCGCTCCTTTTATCGGTCTGATGCAGATTCTTATCTATGTCGGTGCGGTTGCCGTACTCATCTTTTTTGCCATTGTTATTACCGGTGCATCCCGAGAGGCACGCAACCGGAGTAAAACGACCATAAAAAAACGGGCCCTGGCCGTGTTGGCGGGATTCATTCCGGCCTTTTTTCTGGCCATGACCGTGATCAAATACTCCATCGTTACAACCAATGATGCCACGCCGGTAGCGGTCGAAGATCTTGGCCGGGCATTGCTCGGCCCGTATGGTCTGGCCTTTGAACTTATTTCCGTGGTTCTGTTTGCGGCCATGGCCGGAGCCATCCTGTTGGGATTCAAGAGGAGACAATGAACGTATTCATCATGTACCAGCTCATTGCCCTGGGCATGCTCGCCCTGGGGTTGTACGGCCTGCTTCTGCGCCGCCGGCTCGTCGGCATGCTGATCGGCGTGGAGCTCATGCTCAATGGTGCGGGTTTGTCCATCGTGGCAACATCGCAATTGACACCGGCATCAGCTCAGCTCGGACAGCTTGGAGCCTTGCTGATCATGGGATTGGCCGCGGCAGAAGCGACCCTGGTCCTGGCGATCATCATTGTTATTTATCGTCGTTTCGGGACCATCGAGGAACAGAAAATTTCCACGCTTAAAGGATGATCCATGTCTGAAATCATAACCAGCTACAGCCTTCTCATCCCCCTGGGAATCACCCTTCTGGCCCCTATCCTGATCTGGCTTGCAGCCAAGGACCCGAACAAGCGTGAGGCCGTTTCCTTTGTCGCGGCCATCCTGACCCTGATCTCGGTCCTGACCCTGGTTCCCCCGGTTCTTTCGGGCAAGATCCTGGTCCTGCAGCTCTTTCATATTCTGCCCGGCATCGACGTGAAACTCTGTGCCGACGGTCTGACCCTGATTTTTGCCTTTGTGGCCTCGTTTTTGTGGATTCTGGCCACGAGTTACAACATCGGATACATGCGCTCGCTCAAGGAGCACGCCCAGACGCGCTACTACTTCTGCTTTGCCGTGGCCATCTTCGGGGCTGTGGGCGTGGCCATGAGCGCGAACATTTTTACTTTGTACCTGTTCTACGAGATCATCACCATCTTCACCTACCCCCTGGTCGCTCATCATCAGGACGAGGAGGGCTATTCCGGCGCGCGGAAGTACATTGTCTACCTCATGGGTACCTCCAAGCTCTTCCTGCTTCCGGCCATGGTTTTGACCTATGTCCTGGCCGGCACCCTCGATTTCCATCTCGGGGACATGGTCACGGGTATCTTCCCGGCCGATGCCGATCCGGTCCTGGTTACCGTTACCTATGTTCTGTATATTCTCGGTATTGCCAAAGCTGCGATCATGCCCCTGCACAACTGGCTTCCCTCGGCCATGGTTGCGCCGACTCCCGTTTCCGCCCTTTTGCATGCGGTGGCCGTGGTCAAGGCGGGTGTCTTCTCCATCAGCAGGATTATTTTGTCCGGGTTTGGCGTCGATCTCATGCACAACCTGAACCTGGGGATTCCCCTGGCATATGTGGCCGCATTCACTATTGTCGCGGCCTCGATCATCGCTCTGACCAAGGATGACCTCAAGGCCCGGCTGGCCTATTCCACGGTCAGCCAGCTCTCCTATATCATCATTGGTGTGGCCATGCTCACCCCTGTTGCCGTCCAGGGCGGGCTGATCCATATCGCCAACCACGCCTTTTCCAAGATCACTCTCTTCTTCGCTGCCGGGGCCATTTTTGTTTCCTGCAATCTCCGCAGCATCCGGCTCATGTCCGGACTCGGGCGTAAGATGCCCTGGACCTTTGGTGCCTTTGCCGTGGCATCGCTGAGCATGATAGGCATCCCGCCTGTGTCGGGATTCGTGACCAAATGGTTTCTGGTCAACGGTGCGGTGCAGATCCACCAGGTCGTTCTGCTGGTCTGTCTGCTCGCGAGTACCCTGCTCAACGCCGCCTATTTCGGCCCGGTTGTGTACAAGGCTTTTTTTGGTAAACCGGTCCAGGCCGAGCTTCCTTTTGCCTATGAGGGCGTCAGGGAAGCCCCGTTGTGCATGGTCATTCCCTTGTGCATCACTGCGGCCATTTCCGTGATCATCGGTATCTATCCCGATCCGGTCATCCAGCTGATTCAGATTTTCAGGGGTGTCTAGCCCTGTTCGTTCGGATCATCACACAAATAAGACGCATCACGACGCAAACCATCTACGAAACGGAACCGTCATGAGCTTTACCAGCACACTTTCGCACATTCTTATCAAGGCCCGGGACAATGCCTCTTTTTGGAAAAAAGCATTGTTCACGGTTCTGGGCATTCTCGTGGGGATCAATTTTTTTCTCCATCCTCACCACGCCCATTTTGCCATGGAAACCAAGATCGGATTCTGGGCCGTTTTCGGGGTCGTGGCCAGCGTGATCATGGTTTTGGTACTCAAAAAAATCATCTACCCCCTGATCAACAAACCCGAGGCGTTCTATGACCGGTCTGAGTAATTTCCTTCACCCGGCCCTGGGTTTCTTCGCCCTGGCGGCCATCCTTCCCTTTGCCCGGAATAACAAGGCCTGGCGCTGGCTCCTGCCTGTTCCCGGACTTGTGGCTATCGTTGCTGTCCTGTCCATGCATCCGGGTACGTACGGATTCATGAGCTGGCTTGGTCTGGACATGGTTCTCGGCCGCGTTGACAAGCTTTCGGTTATCTTTGCCCATGTCTTTGCCCTCGAGGCAATGATCGGCATGATTTTCGCCATGCACGTCAAGGACAAGTATCAGCACATTGCCACGGCCCTGTATGTGGCTGGAGGGTTCGGCTGCGTGTTCTCGGGCGATTATGTGACCCTGTTCTTTTTTTGGGAGCTCATGTCCGTTGCCTCCACTTTCGTGATCTGGCTTGGCAGGAACAAGCGTTCCACCCAGGCAGGGTTCAGGTATTTTATCTTCCATACCCTGGGAGGTCTTTTCCTGCTGGCGGGACTGCTTCTGCGATACGGGGATCTGGGCACCTTTGCCTTCACCGCCGTTACCCCCGGCTCCACCCAGATCTATGACTGGCTGATTCTGCTCGGATTCTGCGTCAATGCGGCTGTCGTCCCTCTGCATGCCTGGCTTCCGGATGCCTACCCCGAGGCCAGTGTGACCGGTGCTGTCTTTTTGAGCGCGTTTACCACCAAGACAGCCGTGTATGTCCTGGCCCGCGGGTTTTCCGGGTTCGAGATCCTCGGTGTCATGGGTGTGATCATGACCATCTACGGGGCGGCCTACGCGACCATTGAAAACAATGCCCGGCGCATTCTGGCCTATCACATTGTCTCCCAGGTCGGATACATGGTTGCGGGCATCGGTATCGGCACGGCCATGACCGTTAACGGGGCCTGTGCCCATGCCTACGCCCATATTCTTTACAAGGGGCTCCTGTTCATGGCCGCCGGCTGTATCCTCTACGCCACGGGCACGGCCAAGCTGACCCGGCTTGGCGGACTGGCCTCCAGAATGCCTCTGGTCATGTTCTGTTACATGGTGGCCGCTGTTTCCATATCCGGCTTCCCCTTGTTCAACGGCTTCATCTCCAAGAATATCACCATCGCCGGAGCAGCCATGTCGCACCATACCTGGCTGGCCCTGGGCATGGAAATCGCCGCAGTGGGTACCTTCCTTTCCGTCGGCATCAAGCTGCCCTACTTCGCGTTCTGGTCCAAGCCGGAATATACCGGCGAGGTTAAAAAATTGCCCGCAAATATGTATGTAGCCATGTTCATGGCCGCCTTTTTGTGCTTTTTCACGGGTATCTATCCCCAGGCTCTGTACAGTCTGCTTCCCTTTCCTCTGGATTATGAACCCTTTGCTCCCTGGCAGGTTCTGGCCTCCCTGCAGCTTCTGGGATTCACCGGACTGGGTTTTTATGTCTGCCGGAAGATTATTGCCCCGCATGAAGGGCGGAATCTCGATTTCGATTTTCTCTATCGGATTCTGGGGTGGATAGGACTGTTTCTGGCCAAATACCCGGTTGCCCTGATCGACTCATGGTGGACATCCGTGTACCGCAAGATCGGTCTTGCCAGGCTTCTGGACATGGCCCACGGATCCTCGAGATTCGATGCCCGTGTTATTGACGGAGTCGTGGACGGCACGGCTACTTCTGTAGTCGGCATCGGAGGTGTCCTGGCCAAGCTTCAGACGGGCAAGCTCTCCGATTATATCGGCCTGTCCGCCCTTGTCGGAATCGGGATCATCGCAGCGGTTTATTTCTTTCTCTAATTACTTGCTATCAGACCAACGGCCGTGGTTCTCCCTGGCCTTAACCATCTGATCGGAGTCGGCTTCATGACCCTCACGCGTCTTATCGTCTTCCCCCTTGTGGTTTCCTTTCTTCTGGCCTGGCTGCGTAACGACCGGACGATTCGTCTGGTTACCCTTGCGGCCGGTTTTGTGGAAATGGCGTTGGCTTTTCCGCTCATCGGATTCGATATCCATGCCACTGGGTTTCAATTCGTCGAACAGATATCCTGGGTCCCCCAATGGGGGCTTTCGTACTACCTTGGAATCGACGGAATCAGCCTGCTGATGATTCTTTTGACCATTCTGCTTCTGCCTTTGTGTGTTCTCTGTTCCTGGAACTACATCGGCAAGCGGGTCAAGGAATTCCACATCTGCATGCTGCTCATGATCGCCGTGTGCATTGGAGTATTCGCCGCTTTGGACATGGTCCTCTTCTATGTCTTCTGGGAGGCCATGCTCGTGCCCATGTTCCTGATCATCGCCGTATGGGGCGGTCCCCGGCGCAAATATGCCTCCATCAAGTTTCTCGTATACACCCTGGCAGCAAGTACCCTGCTTCTGGTGGCCATCATCGCCTTTTATTTTCAGACCGGAACCTTCTCCATTCCCATAATCATGGAGAGCGAGTTCTCCTTCAAGTTTCAGTTCTGGGCCTTTTTGGCCCTGACGCTGGCGTTTGCGGTCAAGGTGCCCATGTTCCCGTTTCACACCTGGCTCCCGGCCGCCCATGTGGAAGCGCCCACAGCCGGCAGTGTGCTTCTTGCCTCGGTGCTGCTGAAGATGGGGACCTATGGGTTTCTTCGCTTCTGTCTGCCCATGACTCCGGAGGCGTCGGTCTATTTCGCCCCCTTGATGATCGGTATCTCCATCGTCTCCATCATTTACGGCGGTTTGGTCGCCCTGGGTCAGAAGGATATGAAGAAGTTGATCGCCTATTCCTCGGTGGCCCACATGGGCTTTGTCACCCTGGGCATCTTCGTGTTCACCGCCCGAGGGATCGAAGGGGCGGTTTTCCAGATGCTCAACCACGGAATCACCACGGGTGCCCTGTTCATGCTCGTGGGGGCCATCTACGAGCGGACCCACAGCAGAGAGATCGCCGACAATCTTGGGCTGGCCAAGTATCTTCCCGCATATATCGGTTTTTTCGGTCTGTTTTCCATGTCTTCCCTGGGGTTTCCCGGAACCAACAGTTTTGTGGGCGAGGCCCTCGTCCTTATCGGTGCCTTTCAGAACAATGTGATTGTCGGTGCCTTGGCCATTCCCGGAGCCATGATCGCTGCGGCCTACATGCTCAGGCTGCTTCAGAAGCTCGCCTGGGGATCCCCTTCGGCCGGCAAGGGATTGTCCGATTTGAACTGTCGCGAATGGGCCTATATTGTGCCCCTGGCGGTTCTTGTTCTTTATCTCGGTCTGGCTCCGACCCTGACCCGTTTGACCATTGATGCGTCCATTCCCAAGACCATCAGCCGAGTCCAAACCGTGCTCGAAGACAAACGTCCTGATCTCGTTATGCACATGACCGTCAACACCCCGACGTCCCCTCAAGGAGTTCAGTAACAATGACCAACTCCCCCATGCTTTCCTTTATCGTCACCCTTGGCCCGGAGCTTTTCCAGCTCCTGTTCATCACTGCCCTGTTTCTGGTCTCGGTATTCAGCAAGAAAACCGAAGAAACAGGTTGGATCGCATGGGCGTCCCTGGCCGGAGTGCTCATCGCCTTTGCCGGATTGGGTAACCAGGGCATGTTTTTCGCCGACGCCTATCGTGTGGACGGATTGTCCCAGTTTTTCAAACTGGCCATAGCCATTGGATTTTGCATTACCGTGTTCAATGGCAAGAAACTGCCCGGGGTCGAGGCCTTCAAGCGGACGGATTACTATTTCATGCTCGCCCTGAGTTCCTGGGGCCTCATGCTCCTTTCAAGTGCGGTGGAACTCATGACCATGTTCATCGCCCTGGAGATCTCTTCCTACAGTCTGTATTCGCTCGTTTCCCTGCGCAAGGGGAGCAAGATGGCAGCCGAGGCGGCCATCAAGTACATCCTTTTCGGCGCGGCAGCCACGGCCATCTCGTTGTTCGGACTCTCTTTCACCCTGGCCTGTGCCCACACTTCGTACATGGCGGAGCTTGCGGGCAAGATTTCCATGGAATGTCCCATCGCCATGATCGGGATAACCATGTTCCTGATTTCCTTTTTCTATAAGCTGGCCGTATTTCCCTTTCATTTCTGGTGTCCGGATGTCTACACCGGAACCACCAACGAGACGGCCGCCTTTGTGGCAACCCTGCCCAAACTCGGGGCCGTGGTTGTCCTGATCCGTATCACCCATCTGGTCATCCCCGGTTTCGCCATGACCGATGTCCTGGCCATCCTTGCAGGTCTGTCCATGACCTATGGGAATCTGGCCGCCCTGGTTCAGAAAGATGTCAAGCGTATACTCGGGTATTCCAGCGTGGCTCATGCCGGATATGTCCTGATCGGCCTTGTCGCCGGAACCCAGAGCGGACTGGCTGCTGCGGCCTTTTATGGATTGGCCTACGTGTTCATGAATCTGACCTGCTTCTGGGTTATCGCCCGGATTGCTCCCGAAGGGAAGAATGTGCAATTGGATGACCTCGCTGGCATGTACAAATACGCCCCGGCCTATGCCCTGACATTGGCCGTGGGGGCCTTTGCCCTGGTGGGTATGCCCCCGACCATCGGATTTACGGGCAAGCTCTTTCTGTTCACCTCCCTGTGGGGTCATGGGTATGATTGGCTGGTCATTCTCGGGGCCATCAATACCGCGTTTTCCATTTTCTATTATCTGAATCTGGTCAGGTACGCCTATACCAAGGAGGAAACCGGTCCCCAAACCGTGGATGCGACCCTTGGTTCGCGGATCATGGCCCTGGGCCTGGCCGGTATCGTTCTTGTTCTGGGTTGTCTGCCTTCCAGTGTCTATCAGGCCGCCCTGACAGCTACCCAATCCATTTGGGGGGCGTGATCGGGTCCATTTGTACCTGCCGGGTTTTTTTACCCGATCATGGACCCTGGTTGTCGATCAAACCAGTTTTTTGAACGTCTTCACTTTTCAAGGGACCTCCATTCCTTGACCCACGCGTTGTAGAAACGCAGCGAGGCGTGATTCCGAATAGTCGGAATCACGCCTCGCTTTTTTTATCACCCCTTGTTTTGTATGGAAAATGAAAATGTACATCGCGATCCGGCATCGTCCTTGCTTAATGTCATTGAGCACTGACTAGACCACCATTTTTGACACCCTTATTTCCCGGATCATGGAAAGGTTATGAACCGTCATTATTTCAATTTGTTGCACACACAAGAACATCTGTTTTCCACGCATCATTTCCGCGGAATCGAGGATTCTTCAGATGCATCTTCCTGGGCTGTCCCCTGGTCGGACCTCATGATGACCATGTTCATCCTGTTTGCGGTCCTCTTCGCCTTTGCCAGTGCCAAGCGGGATTTTTTTCGTGAAATTCGCGAAGGGCTCGACCAGTCGGAGCAGCGTGTCCGTCAAGAACTTGACCAGCCGACCTCGTCCCCCTTGAAACTGCGCCCTGTCCACCGGGAGACCTATACGGGTGTGGAGGCTGAGCAGCATATCGGGTTACGTCCCGGAGACGAAGCAACCGTTCTGGCAAAGTCCATGCAGTCCCCGCAATTGATTGCCTTCACCCTGGATCGGCCCATTCTGTTTGATCATCTCTCTGCGGATCTGGAACCCGGCGCGGTCAGCTCGTTGAAAAACGTTCTTCCGATCATTGAAAAATCCAATCTGGATGTTCAGGTCATCGGCTACACGGACGGATTCCCCGTGCATACCGGCCAATTTTCCGGGAATTGGGAATTGGCCACTGCCCGGGCCATGAATGTGGCTCATTGGCTCATGAATGAGGGCAAGATATCCCCCTCGCGGATCACGGTCAGCGGCCGGGGGCCCAATGATCCCCGGGTACCGAACACCTCTCGGGCCAACAGGATCCAGAACAGACGGGTTGAAATTCTTCTGACCAGAAACCATCAAGGAATGTGATTATGACAAGAAAGAACCTGTTGGGTGCATGTGTATGCATGGTTATTTTTTTGCTCGCGTTTGCCTTTTGGGACAACCGGCTTGCCTTTTTGAATCTGAGTGGACTGGCCGTGGTTCTCTGCGGGACACTTGCAGCGGTTTTTTTGAGTCATCCCTTTGAGAATCTGGTTCGGGCCGTGAAAACCGCAATAGCTTCCTATACCTCGACGCCTCCAGAACCTGCCACCATTGTCCAGTCTCTTTTGGAACTCTCGGTCAAGTCGCGCTGTCAGGGGCTTTTGAGCCTGGAAAAATCATCGGGTCAACAGGGTGTTGCCTTTCTGCGCAACGGGCTGGATCTTCTTGTGGACGGATATACTGAACAGGAAATCAGCGAAATTCTCTCCATGGAAGCCGGTTTTTTCAGAGATCGCCGTATCCAGAGTGAGTCCATTTATCGGAGCATGGGTCGATTCGCCCCATCCTTTGGTGTGGCAGGAAGCGTCATCGGCCTCATTGGCATGCTTTCCGGCCTTGGCGATACCCAGGTCATTCTCCAGACCATTCCCATGGCCTTGACGTCGACCCTGTACGGGATCGTTTTCAACCAGTTCTTCTGCACGCCCGTGGCGGAATGTATTCGCAGTCGAACCAATGCGGAATTGCTGAACGCCTCGATCGTTCTCGAGGGTATTCTGGCCATCAAGAAGGAGCAGCATCCCCATAAGCTGGAAAAGCGCCTTGCCGCCCTTCTTTCCCCCCTGGAGCGCACCACGACGAATCGTGATTTTGCCGCCATCCGGCAGAAGTACATCAGCATGGTTCGCAGGCAGAACCAGGAAGAGGGTATTGCTGTGGCTGGCAATACGTCCACCGGACCAAGGTTGAAGACGGCCCAGGCCCGCTTGTAGGCCGGATGTAAACACGGGGCTGATCCAACCTATATTGATATCCGCATTGCCGGTTCATGCGTATTTTAATCTGATAGGAATACCAAAAAGATCCTGTTCTCAACATGTTGGGAGCAGGATCTTTTTCGTTGCTTCTGACGATCGATGCAGGCAAGATGTCTCCGATTGGCATGGGTCGGCCCAAAGGTTTTTTAAGGCTGATCGATCCTTCCCTTTCTCGAGCAGGTATCTTCTCATGGATCGTTTTTTTTCTATCGGATTCTTTCTTTTGTCTGTGTGCGCGCTTGTCTTTTGTCGGCCCGCTTTTTCCTCTGCCTCTTCGGTGGAACCAACTCCCGAGTCTACCAGGATTTTCGTGGTCCACAGCTACGGGCCGAACCATATCTGCGGGGCGCCCCAATTTCAGGGTATCGAGCGTGCCTTGCGGGAGCGTCCTCTTTTTGATCGGCGTGTGGTTTTCGATCATTTTTATATGCGCACAAAACGTTTGTACACCGGAGAAACCGCCATCAGACAACGTGGTGATCTCGCTCTGATAGAGATAGAGCGTGCGCAACCCGATCTGATCATCACCATCGATGACAATGCCTTTCGAACCGTGGCTCTTTCCCTTACAGGCACGGACAGGATTCCCATTGTTTTCTCTGGGCTGAACAATCCGCCTGAATGGTATAACGATCAGCACCACTTCATGGATTCTCGGTTGCATCCCGCTGGAAATATCACTGGAATTTATGAAAAAATTTTTTTGCGAAAGTCCCTTGAGGTCACCAAGAAGGTTATTCCGGATTGTCGAAAAATCGTCGGGATAACCGACAGTTCGCCCACGGGTCTGGGCATAGCCCGACAGATGGAACTCGAGACGTCAGGGGATCAACTCCCTGTTGCCTGGGAATCCCGCCAGGCCCGTACCTTTACCGAATATAAAACGATCGTCGACGAGTTGAACCAGGATCCGGATGTGTGCGCCATGTACCCGGCAGCATTGAACCTGCCCGAGGATTCGGCAGGATCGGTTTCTACCGATGAGATCTTTACCTGGACCATTGTCCATTCCAGGCTTCCCGAACTCACGTTGAACTACGCATTCTGCCGCTTGGGTCTGTTTGGGGGAGCCGCTGTCAATTTCGAATCCATGGGCTACGCTGCCGGTCTCTATGCACGGGAGATCCTCGATGGTCAGGCCCCTGGAGAGCTTCCCATTGTCGATGCCCCTGATTTTGCCATTGTATTTAATTCCGCCCGGGCTGCCATGCTCGACCAGGAAATCCCTCTTCCCCTGCTCATGGCTGCGGATCAATTGTATACGTCAATCCCTTTGCTCAGTCGCCCATGATCTTTTCCTCATCCACTTCCATTCACAAAAAACTCCTCCACGCCTGGCTGGCTTTTCTGTTGCTCCTGGCCGTGCTTGTGGGGCTTTTTTTCTGGCATATTATCGGACTACAGAAAAATACCGTGATTTCGGAACTCCAGCATGAAGTTGTCCTGATTCGACAGATGCTCGAAGACCGACTCCTTTTCAATAGTCGCCAGGCACGGGGAATGGCCTCGGATAACTCGCTGCGCGTTCTTCTCCAGCTTGAGCTCTGGTCCCAGACAGCGAGGACCCTTGGTGGATTTTCCAGGAACAATCCGGTACGCGCAGCCTGGATTCTCGGTACGGATGAAGTTATCAAGACCTCGTATCCTTCGGGTGAGAGTGATTTCTGCCCCATGACCCTTTCAGGGCCCTCCGAGCGGTATTGTATCCATAAAGGACGGCTCAACCATCTCGTGCGCCGGCCCATCTATAGCCGCGACCATGTATTACAGGGTTTTCTGGTTCTTGCCTTTGTTTTTCCCGACCAATTTTTTCTCGATCACCTTGGCAACGATCAGAACCAATATGCTGCCCTTGTCAAAGACAACCAGATCGTTGCGGCCGCAACTCATCTGGACCTGGAAGATCTCTCCCAGCCGGGTATTTTTGACACAAAGAAAATCCGTGTTCATATCAACGGGACTGCGACCCCCGTCATCTCGGCGCAATCCCGGATTTCGCTGTTTGAAGACTCCCTGACCCTCTATCTGCTCCGCGACCTGCAACCGTTGCAGGAGCCCTTGTACACCCTGGCATTGCTCCTTGCCGGACTGGCCCTGCTCACGGCGTGCGGCTGTTTTGCCTTTTACATGTATCTCAAACGGCGAATCATTCTACCCATCATCTCCCTTTCCCGAGCCGCCCACCAGGTTCGGATGACCGATTCCATCGTGCCCCTGCGAAAAGTCGTCTATCCATCTCCTGCCAGGGATGAAATCCACTCCCTGATCAATTCGTTCAAGGCCATGGCCGGTCATCTGCACAAGGCCCGCGAGGAGGCCGAATCCTTGAGCACCATGAAGGATGCCTTTCTGGCCACGGTCAGCCATGAAATCAGAACACCGCTCAACGGTATATTCGGAATGACCCAGCTGCTGCAGCGATCGGGATTGACCTCCCAGCAGGATCGGTATGCGGCCAATATGCTCCTCTCCATACACAATCTTCTCAGTATCATTAACGATGTTCTCGATGTCTCAAAAATTCGGGCCAAGGGGCTTGAGATCAAACCGGAACGCGTTCATCTGTGCGGGCTTCTCGAATCCATCCAGCAGACCCATGTACCTGCGGCATCGGCAGCGGGAATCGATATGCGCCTCGTCTGCACGGACCTGCCCACCCATGTCGTCACCGACCCGTTGCGACTGCAGCAGGTTCTGAACAATCTTGTGGGTAATGCCCTGAAATTCACGCATTCGGGCCATGTACTGCTTCAGGCCAGGTGTTTGTGCCTCGAGAAGTCCTCGGGCACGGTTCAGATCGAGTTTTCCGTGGAGGATACCGGAATCGGCATACCCAGGGATCGTCAGGCATCGATTTTTCAGCCCTTCACCCAGGTGGACAGTGGATTGGCCCGGAAATATCCCGGGACAGGGCTTGGCCTCGCCATTGCCAGCGAGATCGTCTCCCTTTTGGGAGGTGGTTCCATTGCAATCGAAAGTACCCCGGGCAAGGGAAGTCGCTTTTCTTTCAGTCTCGATCTGGCTTATGACAATGGTTCCCATCAGGACAATGAGGATGTCCAGCCATCCGCTGCTTCTCACGATTCAGTCGATGGCTCCTCGTACGATCGTTTGAACATTCTCGTTGCCGAAGACAACCCCATGAATCAGGAATTGATCCGGGAGACCTTTGATCTTCTGGGTATACACTCCTTTCATATCTGTTCCAATGGCCAGGAAGCTCTGGATGAACTCGCAGCCCGGCCCACGGAATATGATCTTTTGTTGCTCGATATCCAGATGCCGGGCATGGATGGATTCACCGTTGCCAGGACCATCCGAGACCAGGGAAATACGCTTCCCATTGTCGCCATTACCGGATTGGCCGGCGACAAGCATCGTGAGAAAAGCCGTCAATGCGGGATCGATCATTTTTTAAGCAAGCCGTTCACCCTCGAGGATCTCGAGTCCATCCTCTGTTCTGTCATGTCCAACTAATCAGCATCCCATACCACGTTACCCATCGAACATTGATACCGCTTCGTTGTATCGTCATCTGGGCCGCCTGTTTCTTTCCATTTCCCCTGCTTTGCCCATGTTCCGTCTTTTCAAAAAATAGAGGCGACGTCCCGCGATCGTAGTTCGTACCGATCGGGAACATCGCCTTTATGCGCAAACCGTTGCGGTTCGCCGGTGCGTCGTGATTTTCGATTACAGTTTCTTGTCCCTGACGATCATCTGCTCTTTACGCAGGGGGCACCATTCAGGCCGTTTTTTTTCCTCGGCGGGAATGTGCTGATAGACCACGGAAGCTACCTTGCACTTTCTTATTCCGTCCACGACCTGGTGAAAGGGGCAATCCACGCATTTACTGACCACAAATATCATTTTTCAGTCTCCTGTTGCAGCGTTGTATCTCACAATCGAACATGAGTTCAATGGTTGATGATTCGTCATCTTGACGAATCGAATCGGTCGTCATCCTTTGTTCAGAAGGGCAGACTGATGTCCAGAATGAACGGGACCAGGACAGGGACCAGGCAGGTCAATACGATCCCGTTGATCACGGAGGCCATGGCATAGTCTTTTCCGGAATATTTGACAATGACAGGCAGGGTTGTGTCCATGGTCGTGGCCCCTCCACTGGCAATGGGTCCCAGGGGGCCAACCAGACGGACCATGATGGGAGCCGCCAGGATGGTGATCACCTCCCTGGTGATGTTGGCCACCAGGGCGATAGTCCCCAGTTCATCCCCCCGAAGCTGGGAAATGAGGACGCTCGACAGGCTGTAATAGCCAAATCCCGCACCCACGGCAGCCCCCTCGGTCATGTCGATGTCCATCAGCACAAGAGAGATGGCCGCCCCACCCGCAATGGAGCCCACGGTCACTGAAATGGGGACGATCAGATCCTTTTTTCCCACCTTGAGAATATTGCGCAAAAATTTACCGTCACTTCCCATGCCCATTCCCACGAGAAATATGAGTGCGTACAGGGTCCCCATCTCCAGGGAAGGTGTCAAATATTCCTCGGGGATAAGATCGTACAGCCCCATTATGATTCCGGCCATGAAAAAGCCGAGCAGGATGCACGTATCTTTCATTTTCGGTCTGTCCAGAGTTTGGCAAGGAGAAACGTGCACCCTATGCTCGTGACAAGTGCTGCAAGGGCCAGTATGAGGCCATTGACTCCCAGATGGGGCAGGTTGGCCATGAGTTGCTCATCGACTCCCAGAGAAAGGCCGAGAAGCAACAACAGCGCATACAGGGCCACATCCGAGAGGCGTGCCCCAAGCTGCAACAGGCCCTGCTGACCTCGCAGGACAAATCCCAAAGTTATTCCGGCAATGAATATTCCGATAATCGTCAACATTTTTTTGCGTTTTTTAGTACCTTACTCGTGAAAGTCTGCCATAAAAAAAAGAAAATTTCTAACCGCTTGAACTTAAAACTTAAAACTTAAAACTGCGGCTTGGCCGCATCAGGTTATGCACCAGTGATACATGCCCCTAATGCATGGTGAATGCTACCGTTACTCGCCAGGATATCCCGGTCTCCGAGACTGTACGGGGAATCGGGATCAAATCGGGAAATTCTTCCCCCTGCCTCGGTGACAAGCAGGATGCCTGCCGCCGTATCCCAGGGCTTGAGGCCGATTTCATAAAATCCGTCCACGCGTCCGCAGGCGGTATAGGCCAGATCAACCGCTGCCGCCCCGGCTCTCCGCACCCCCTGGGTTGTCAAAAGTACCCTTTTCAGGCTGCTTATAACAGGATCGATCTCTTTGGCGATGGTATAGGGAAATCCTGTGGCCACCACGCAGCTTCCCAAATCACCGGCCTGTGAAACATGAATGCGTTCTCCGTTGCAATAGGCCCCCTGCCCTTTGACGGCATGGAACACTTCCCCCATGACGGGAAGATTGATCACTCCGAGAACCGGTTCGCCGTCATTCCACAGGGCGATCGAGGTGGCCACAAAGGGGAGTTGGTGAACAAAATTGGTCGTGCCGTCAATGGGATCGATGATCCATGTGGATTTGTGCAGCCCCGAATCCGCATGGATTTCTTCGGACCAGAATGTTGAACCGGGGATGATCGTTGCCAATCGGTCAACAAGCATCTTTTCGACCATCACATCGGTCTGCGTGACCAGGTCGATCCGTCCCTTGTGGGTCACTTTCTTTGGGCCGGCCCAGTCTTTTTTGATCATGGTGCCCGCTTCTCGAGCGGCCTGGATGACTTTTTCAACGAGGTGGGAGTTCATGGTCGGACCCCTTGTTTGCTGTGGGTTCTGATAATCTCCGATCAGGTACATGCTGTCAGCGGTTCAGGGAAAATGTGTTTGCTTTCGAGCGCCTCCCGTACCCTGAGAACAGATCAGCCCGGTCAATCAGGTACCTGGTTATTGCCAATGTTTCTGGATAGGATTATACCTTGTATACCCGTCAAGCCGTCAGTGGCTTCTTTTGTTTCTTCAACTTGTGAATATGTATGCAAACCTCCAGCCCGGGAGGTCCCGTGATTTTTCAACGAAGTTTTTGTCTGTATTTTCTTGTGATCATGAGCGTCGTTTTCGGATCATCCGGATGCGCATCCTTATCCACGCCACCCCTTGTTCATCCGTCACGAGTGGGAATCGAACTCTCTCTTTCGAACATTCTGGAGGATCTGGACTCCTATGCAACCTATTTTTCCGCCAGGCCCTTCAATCCTTCCGGGCTGCTGTTCGTCCCCAAGGATTCACCCTATACCCTGATTCCTGAAAATCGCGGTCTCGGTGAGGGGTGGAATCTCGTACACGATGCCTCAGACGTCAAGAAGATGGTCGCCATCATCACAGACAGGGACCGCCTCGAGCATCCCGTACTCAAGGCGTTGCTTCGTCCCCTTTCCGGAACCACCGAACCGACCGCCAAGGATGTGCTGGGCTATGTTTTCAGTTCCCGTTCGACCTTTGCGCGTCGTGCTGGTGACGAACCCGATGTGTACACGGTTTTTCAGATCAGCGAAATCCCGCGCATGGGTGACAGGGATGACGATGGGATTCTATGGCGGGGAGGATTCAGGCCCTGATTTTCTCGGTCATGGATCCATTGTGGTTGTGTCACGATCCGTCGCGTTGCTCGTCGCCAATGCGTTTGTATCAATCCCTGCGTTGACAGTCATACAAAATCTCAGATAATCACTGATTTCGAATAGCGTTTCTACATGACGAGCATTGCCATTGATCCAGCCACGTTTTTTCGTGTTGAGTTTTGTTTCTATTCAGCAGGGTTGAACCGGATGTCGTCAGCACGTCATCCCGGCCCAGGCCGGGATCTCCAGGGCCTCGGGTGATGTTTGTCGAACAAGACCCCGGATCAACTCCGGGATGACGATCAAACACGACCTGCCTCTTTTGGGCTAGTTCTGAATAGTTACTTTTTCTTTTTACCATGTGATTGTATGTTCACTACCCTATTTCGAGGATACCATGAACGATTGGCTCAGTCTGACCGCCATGGCCCGACGCCTACAGATCCCGGAACCAACAGCCCGCCGGTATGCAAAGCTTTTTTCCGATTATCTTCCCCATCGCAAAGTTGGACGGATGACGTTGTATGCCCCGGATGCCGGCCACATCCTGACCAGAATCTCACAGCTCTATGCAGATGGTCATAAAAAGGATGACGTTGAAAACATCCTCAAGAAAGAACTCCCCAGAACCATCGATGTCGATGGTTCGGCCATGTCGGCGAGCCAGGCCCTGGTCAGGACCGACAATGCCGTTCTTCAAGAAAAATTGTTCCAGTTTCTGGATATCGTCAGCGACCAGAGCAAAAAAATCGATGCCTTGATGGAGCGTGACAACCAGACGTCAGCCACCCTCTCCCGGATGCAGGATGAACTTGAAGCGGAAAAGTCGCGGGGTGAGGAACTTGAAAAGACCTCGGCGCAGTACCGGAAGGCCCTGTGCACATTGTATCGGGGTTACAAGGATCACCATGCCCTCATCAAGTCGCTTCGGGACCAACCGCTTTCCGAGGGATCCTCCCCGGATATCGACCGGATCAGCAACCGATTGAATCATCTTGAGGACATGTTTCTCGAAGACATGGGCAAATTGCAGAAGATGATGAATCACGTGCTCAAGAAAAATTGATTCTCAATGCCTCAATCAGGATCGAGTCAGTTTTTTTCTGGCTCAGCTCCTCATGACCACGTGCTTATTTCTGGCAGTCCGATGGTTTCCAGGCTTGTTTCCAGGTCCTTGCGTCTGACCGCAGCCGTACCAATCTGACCGACCACGAACCCGGCCGCGCAATTGGCAATGACGCAGCTGGTCAGAAGATCCACTCCCCCGCTCAAGCAGAGGGCAAGGACCGCGATGACCGTGTCCCCCGCTCCGGTCACGTCAAAGACATCCTGGGCCACGGTCGGGATATGCAGCGGTGGATCCTGATTTCCAAAAAGGACCATTCCCCGGCTACCCAGAGTGATGAGGAGATGCTCCAGTCTCTTGTCCCGTACGATTTGTTCCCCCACCCTGCGAATCTCCGGGATCGTTCCCATGGGTCCATGTGCGCTCTCTCCCGCCTCTCTGGAGTTGGGGGTCATGAGATAATGATCGGTATACAACGGATAATTTTCTATTTTTGGATCAACAAGCACCTTTTTCGGATGCGGACCGGTTCGCATCACGTTCAGAACATCCCTGGAGATGACCCCTTTGCCGTAATCGGAGATCACCGCTACATCATATTCTGATTTCAGGGAGTCGAGAACCGCGTTGAATCGAGCGTGAGTTGCCGGGGACATCTCCCCCTTTTTTTCCTGATCCACCCGAAGCATCTGCTGGTTGGCGGCTATGATTCTCGTTTTGATGGTCGTGGGACGCAGCGAGGTGACCAGGTTGTGGCGAATATGATCCTGGTCCAGCATTTCGGCGATTTTTTTCCCGGCGGGATCATCACCAACAAGGGAAACCAGATACGGATCCCCTCCCAGGGCCCTGATGTTCCGGGCAACATTTCCTGCTCCACCGAGCTTCCAGGTTTCCTGCTCCACCTGAACCACGGGCACAGGGGCCTCCGGCGAAATCCGGTTCACCCGTCCCCATTGGTAGTGATCGAGCATGCAGTCTCCAACTATCAGAACGGGTCGCCCTTCAAGACGGTGCAGTCCCTCGAGCACATCGGTCTTGCTCACCTGTGCCATGGTCATCTACCCCCTGTCCTCGAGCTGTCCTGCTCCCTGCTCCATGATTCGCATGATCCGTTCCCGCTCTTCGGCCGTGGTGTAGGAAAGGGTGATCGCCCCCTGTTTCGGTCCACCGCTGACCCGTAATGCCAGTCCTTTTCGCTTGCCAAGTACCTTTTCAAGCGATCCTTTGCACTGTTTGCAAAATTCTTTGGTCTCACGTGCTTCGCGAGCAGATGGTTGCTTCTTTTCACCCTGCTGTTCATTGATTTGACGAATCAGGGTTTCTGTTTGTCGGACATTGAGGTGTTTGCCCACCACCCGGGCGTGGATTGTTTTCTGGATCTCCTGACTGTCAAGTGCCAAATAGGCCCGTGCATGCCCTGATGAGATAACCTTGCCCCCCAGATCTTTTTTGATCGATTCAGGAAGGTGGAGCAATCGCATGCTGTTGGCTACAGCGGATCGACTTTTGCCGACCCGCTGAGCGAGCTCTTCCTGGCTGAGACCGAGTTCTTCCTTGATGCGCTGCAACCCGGCCGCCTCTTCAATGGGGTTGAGGTCTTCGCGCTGCAGGTTTTCGATCAGGGCGATAGCCAGGGTTTCCTGGTCATCGATATCCCTGACCAGTGCAGGGATGGCTGTCAGATCCGTTCGCTGGGTGGCGCGCCATCTGCGTTCTCCGGCTACGATTTCGTATCCGGATCGCTCTTTGGGGCGGGGACGAACCAGGATGGGCTGGAGTACTCCCTGGCTCTGGATCGATCGGGCCAGATCATCCAATGCATCTTCAAGAAATTCCTGCCTGGGTTGGGAAGGATTGGGAAAGATGTCCTTCAGGGGGATTTCCCGAATTTCCGCTCGATCGACCCGCTCATCTTCAGCGCTTCCCTTGAGTAACAGATCCAACCCCTTGCCGAGTCCTCTGTTTTTGACACTCATATCCTTACCTTGCTTTTTCATACACCATGGTTATAACCCTGATTCCACTACGGACAGCCTTTTTCTGCACCTATGCACGCCTCGGAACATAATACCTGGGAGCTGGTGCCCCGGGACACCCCGGTAAGGCGATCGTTCCCTGGGCGTTTTTTGACGACGATCCTCTACATATCGATGGAGTACGCTATGATGAGCAAAAAAAAAGATATTACAGCGCTTTATGACAAACAGGGCAGTATGTTCGGCATTTTTATCTCTCCCGATCTCTGGGCGGCCATCCATAAGGAAGTTGAACCGATTATCGACCGGTATCTGGAAACGACCCAGACACCCCTTCCCGAGCCCCTGGACGATTGGAATCGCCTTCTGGATTTTTGGGACTTTGCCTACGAGGTCGATATGGATGTCACCTGTGAATTGTGTGGCAATACCACAGAGGATTGGATGGCAGACGACCCCCGCAAGTTCCGTCTCAAGGCGGCCAACATCGGTGGGTTGACGTGTTTTGAATGTCAGTCCTGCAAGGCCCGGGTCTCCAAACAGCACTTCAAGGACAAGATCACCTGCTCCTGCATCCCGTTTTGCGAAAAGAAGTAGCTGCCCTATTTTCTACCCAGAACCTCTCGGGCCAGGGCTATATAGGCCTGGGTTCCGGTTGACCTGATGTCGTAGGTAATGGCGGGCTTTCCGTGGCTCGGTGCCTCGGAAAGCCTGACATTTCTGGGAATTTTCGTCCTGAATGTCTTGTCCGGAAAATAGGTTCTCACCTCCCGCTCCACCTGATAGGAAAGCCTGTTCCGTTTGTCGAACATGGTCAGGACAACCCCCATGATTTCGAGATTTCGGTTCAGTCTTTTTTTGACGGCCTCATAGGTTTGCACGAGCTGAGCGATTCCCTCCAGGGCATAGTATTCGCATTGCAACGGGATGAGCAGTTCCCTGCCGGCGCACAATGCATTGACCGTTACCAGCCCGAGTGAAGGTGGACAATCCAGAAAAATATACTCATACGTTTCGTCCAACCTGTCTATCATGTTGGCCACGAAGAATTCCCGCCTGGTTTTGTCGACCAGTTCCAGGTCGGCTCCAACAAGATCATGTGTGGACGGAATAAGATGGAGATACGGGAGGTCGGTCGTGCAGATCGCCTTGTCAAGCCGATTTTCGTCGAACATGGCTGTGTACAGGTTATCCCTTTTCTCGCCTACGTCGATCCCCAACCCGCTCGAGGCATTGGCCTGGGGATCGCAATCCACAATCAATACCTTCTTTTCCATCACCGCAAGAGATGCTGCCAGGTTGACGGTTGTTGTCGTCTTGCCCACACCTCCCTTCTGATTGGCCACCACAATAGTTCGAGCCACACTTGCCTCGCTTGCTTGTCGACGTTTGTTTCACGTGAAACATGTACATGACGTTCATTCGTCACGGGTTATACGGGGACCCCCGAAGAAGTGTCAACGAAAAAAAATGGCAGCGGGATGCCCCGCTGCCATGAAGAAACATCGATAATTTTCAATCGAGACCATAGTAATCAGTGTACCACTCGATGAATTTGCCGATCCCCTCTTCAATGGTGGTTTGCGGCTTGAACCCGACATCGCGCATGAGATCATCCACATTGGCGTACGTTGCCTGAACATCGCCGGGCTGCATGGGGAGCATCTCCTTGATCCCTTTTCGACCGAGATGGTCCTCGATAACCTCGATGAACCGACCGAGTTCCACGGTGTTGTTGTTGCCGATGTTGTAGATCTTGTAGGGTGTGGGAGCTGATCCCGGGTCAGGGTGCGCCGGATCCCAGGAGGGATTGGGAGTCGGTGTCTTGGCCGTGATCCGGACAACCCCCTCGATGATATCATCAATATAGGTGAAGTCCCGCTTCATCCTGCCATGATTGAAGACCTGCATGGGCTTGTGTTCCAGAATCGCCTTGGTGAACAGAAACAGAGCCATGTCCGGACGACCCCATGGTCCGTAGACGGTGAAAAAACGAAGACCCGTGCAGGGCAGATCATAGAGATAGCTGTAACTATGGGCCATGAGCTCGTTGGACTTTTTGCTGGCAGCGTACAGACTGATGGGGTGGTCGACATTGTCGTGGACTGAAAAGGGCATGGAGGTATTAAGCCCGTAGACCGAGCTGGAAGAGGCGAAAACCAGGTGCTCGACCTTGGTATGACGACATCCCTCGAGAACGTTGGCAAATCCGAGCAGATTGCTGTCAACATAGGATAAGGGGTTCTTGATGCTGTAACGGACCCCTGCCTGGGCGGCCAGATTGATCACATGGGTGAATCCCTTTGCGGCAAAAAGCTCCTGCATCCCTGTCCTGTCGGCCAGATCGAGTTTGATGAAGGTGAAGCCTTCATGATCCTTGAGCAGGGCCAGACGATCCTTCTTCAGGTCGACCGAGTAGTACGTATTCAGGTTGTCGATGCCCGTGACCGTGTGGCCGTCCTGGAGAAAACGTTTGCAGAGATGGAATCCTATAAACCCGGCTGCGCCGGTGACCAATATATTCATGATAGCTCCTGGCGATAGTCACGATGGTTCTGTCTGTGTAGCGGTTACAAGCACGAAAGTTTGTCTGGGTCAAGAAAGCAAGGGCCCGGAGAAAGAACCTCCGGGCCCGGGGGGAATCCAAAAGACATTCAATGTTACAGCAGTGGAAAATACCTCTTGATTTCGTAGTCCGTAATCTGGGTCCGATAGTCGTCCCACTCAACCTTTTTGTTGTCGATGAATTTTTTGAAAATATGGTCACCCAGGGCGTCGCGGATAATGGAGCTTTTTTCAAGGTAGTGCACCGCCTCGATAAGACTCCCGGGCAGGTTGTCGATCCCCTTTTCCCGGCGTTCAGCATCGTCCATCCGGAAGATATCCTCTTCGACCGGGGCCTCGAGCACATAGCCTTCATCGATTCCCCTGAGGCCGGCCGCGAGCATGGCGGCATAGGCGAGGTAGGAATTGCAGGCCGGATCCGGGGAACGGAGTTCGATACGCGTGGCAGCCTCCTTACCGGGTTTGTACATGGGAACCCGTACCAGGGATGACCGATTCCGCCTGGCCCAGGCAATGTAGACAGGGGCTTCATAGCCGGGAACGAGACGCTTGTAGGAGTTGACCCATTGGTTGCAAATGGCGGTCAATTCCTTGGCATGTTTCAACAGCCCGGCAATATAGGATTTCCCTTCTGGGCTCAAATTGTATCCGTCCTTGTCATGGGCATCGAAAAACATGTTCCGCCCGTTCTTGAACAGGGACTGATGGACATGCATGCCGGATCCGTTCACCCCGTATACGGGTTTGGGCATGAAGGTGGCATAGCATCCGTGTTTGCGAGCGACTTCCTTGACAATGACCTTGTAGGTGATGGCCGTGTCCGCCATCTTCAATGCCTCGTCATAGCGTAGATCGATCTCGTGCTGACTGGGGGCGACTTCGTGATGGGAGTATTCCACCTTGATGCCCATGCGTTTGAGAGAGAAAATGATGTCCCTGCGGATATCATTCCCCAGATCCAGGGGGGGTGCGTCAAAGTAGCCGCCCAGGTCGGTGTAGGACGGGTTGCGGTCATTTTCAAAGATGAAAAATTCCAATTCTGGCCCCACATACATGGTGTAGCCCCTCTCGGCCGCCCGTGCGAGCATCCGTTTCAACGCGTAGCGGCTGTCCCCCTCATAGGGAGCGCCATCGGGCTTGATAATGTCGCAGAACATCCGGGCAACAGGGCGTTCCGTGGGACGCCAGGAAACAATCTGAAAGGATGAGGCGTCAGGGTAGGCGATCATGTCGCTCTCATGGATGCGGCAGAATCCTTCGATGGACGAACCGTCAAATCCCATGCCTTCTTCAAAGGCGGTTTCCAATTCACTGGGGGTGACCTGAAAACTCTTCAAGGTGCCAAGAACATCCACGAACCAGAATTGGACAAAGGAGATGCGGTAATCCTGGACCGCCTTGATAACGTCGTCCGAGGTCTTGCAATTGAAAATGGGATACTCTTCCATGGTGATTTCTCCTGGCAAAGAAAGTGATCAGATCGGGCGTCGACCTCACTATCTCACGCAAAGATCGTGGGTGAGTCGGTACCAAAGATGGTGGTAAACAATAAAGAAGACAAAATAGACAAATTTGTAGATAAAGGCCAGCAGATTATTGCAACCACCAATGGGTGATTGTTCTCATCCAACCACCGGGGATATCGTGGTTTGATGAACGATGCCCTGCTCGGGAGACATTCAAAGAATCCCAAACGGGGCTATCAGGTCACGAGAACCAATCAGTTTTGTTGCAACCACTGAAGGGCCCTGTCCTGAAGGAGATCGTAATCACCGGCAGCAGCGAGTCCGAGAACCTTGAGATATCTGCGGATAGCCGAGGCCATGAAGGGATTGTTGTCGCAGATGGCCTCGAAAAGAGGACCATCCTCGACAACCATTTTTCTGGCGGCATCCATCCGTCTGACAAAGGACGGGGTAACAAATTGTTGCAGTCTGTCATCATGGTCCTGGGCGCAGAAGTAGGCCAAGGTCCCAACGTAGTTGAGCCCCTGAATGAAGGCCATGGCCTTGTCGTGCTCAGCGGGATCGGTCCTGAACGTGGTCAAACCGCACATGGAAAAGACCTCTTCCAGCCGCTCGGCGGCCTCGGGATGCCGCGCCGGGCAGATGGCCACGCGAAGGTCCCCGTTTACGGGCTGGGGACCAAAAAGAGGATGGGTTCCGATGACCGGACCGGGGAAGGCGTGAAGCATCTTGTCCACAGGCAATGTCTTCACGGAGCAGAGATCCGCCAGGATGGTCGTTGGTTGCAACAGACTGGAAATGGCCCCAAGACAGCGATCCATTGCCGGAATGGGCACCGCGATTAGAACAAGATCCACGGTGGGTATAACCCGCGAGAGCAGGTTGATATCCATGGGCAGATCAAAGCCGTAGACATCGATGCCAAGAGACAGAAAGCGGTCCATGAAAAAACCGCCCATGCTTCCGCGTGAGCCCATGATGGCGACTCGTTGCAAAAATGGAGAAATCATCATTCAACCTGTGTATGAAGCGGTTTGATGGGCCAAAAGATACGATTGTATCCATTTTATCATTGATAGCCCGATCATGTTGTGTGCTCGAAAAAGACACCGTCACGACTTATACGGTGTTCGTGGGAATCCGGGACCATAGATCCCAGAATCGGGGAAAGGATTTGGAGACGCATGCGGGATCGTCAAAAACAGGTTGGACGCCGCCGCACCCAAGAAGACTCAGACTCATGGCCATGCGATGATCTCCAAAGGAAGAGAGGGATATCTTGGTGTCTGGTTGCATGGGTTGGGGATGAACGATCAGTCCGTCGTCAAGGACTTGCACATCCTGTCCGGCCCGTCGGAGCTGAGAGGCAACGGCCTCGAGGCGGTCACTCTCCTTGAACCGCAAATGGGCCACCCCCCGGATTTCCGTTGGGCCGGAGGCAAAGCAGGCAGCCGTGGCCACAGTGGGAACGATATCCGGGCAAAAGGACATATCCAGGCGAGTACCCGTCAGAGACGACGGAAACACCGTACATCCCTGTGCATCCCACATGGATGAGGCCCCCATGGTCGTGAGGATGTCCAGAACGGCCCGGTCGCCCTGCATGGAGTCAGCACGAATTCCGCTGACACACACGGGTGAGGAACCAACGGCCCCTGCCGCCAGAAAATAGGAGGCATTGCTCCAATCCCCTTCGACCTGGTAGGAACGAGCGGTATATGTCTGGGGTTTGATCCGGAATCGGATCGAATCCGGGGAGACAGCATGCAGGGATCGCCAATCCACGGACTCCCACGGGCCATTGATCCGCGTTTGAACGTCAACCGTGACCCCGAAGTCGTCCATGGCCTGAAGGGTCAGGGCCACGTACGGCCAGGAGACGATTTTACTGCCTTCAAGGGAGATGGTCACGGTTTCGGGGGCAAAGGGAGCGGCGAGAAGCAGGGCGGAGAGAAACTGACTGCTTTCGGAAATATCGATGGACACGCGGCTGGCCAAGGTGCCGGGAGAATGGGCTATCAGGGGCAGAAAGCCCTCTTGCTCCTCAAACTCAAAGGTGAGCCCGAATCGGGAAAGTGCCGCTACAAGCGCTGTCATGGGCCGATCATGCATCCGCCCGGCGCCATGGATATGAAACCGGCCGCACAAGGCGGCAATGACCCCGGTGACAAGCCTGCATGTGGTTCCGGATTCGCCCACAAAAAGATCGACAAGGGCATTTCCAAGGTCCCGGCTGGTTATTCCCTGGACGGTCAGCCCTTGGGCGGAGGAATGAAAGCCCGCCCCCAGGGCGGTGAGACATTCCCGGGTCCGGCTCAGGTCGTCGCTTTCCAGAATATTGGTGAGTCTTGAGAGGGACGGTGCCAGGGCAGCGCAGATAAGGGCGCGATGCGACAGGGATTTGGAAGGTGGTGCTGTAATCGCTATGGTTTGCATATAGTTGGAGGTAAAAGATGATCGATGAGTGGGTATGGGTTGGTTTGGGGATCATTGGATCCAGGATGTGTAGCTTCCAAGGATGCGCAGCGACTGGGCCTGATCGCGAAGTGTCTCCATGACATTTCGATGCTCTGGAATAGTCAGGTCAGTCTGGACATCGATGAAAAAGGCGTATTTCCATTTTTCCGGTCGCAAGGGGCGTGATTCCAGTTTGGTCATATTGATCCCGGCCTGAGAGAAGATGGACAAGATCTGCTGCAGGGCCCCGGGTTTGTCGGGGAGGGTGAGCAGAAGAGATGTCTTGTCGCGGGATTCACCAGCGTACGGATGCTTGGTCAGAATGAGAAATCGTGTCCAGTTATCGGGTTCGTCCTGAATATCCTGGGCCAGGCATCGCAGAGTCTCATTCGAGCTCAGACTGATGTGACCGATCACAGCCCCGCCGGGATGTTCGAGGGCTGCCTCCACCGAGGCCCCTGTGCTCGACGTGGGGATGAGTTCGGCTTGAGGCAGAGTGTTTTTGAGCCAGCGGGTACATTGGGCCAGGGCCTGGGGATGGGAAAAAACATGGGTCACGCCATCCAGATCCCTGGTTCTGCCGTGCAGGCAATGGCTGATGCGGGAATAGGTTTCCGCCTGAATGGAAACGTCGTAACGCAAAAAAAGATCCATGCTCTGACCAACACCCCCGTTCAGCGAATTTTCAAAGGGCACGATGCCCAGCTGGGTTTTGCCAAAGGCGACGGCCTGGAATACGGATTCGAGATCCCTTTGGGGAATGTAGTCCAGGCTCGAGCCAAGGGCCTCGACACCGGCATAATAGGAAAACGTGCCTTTGGGACCCAGATAGGCCACGGTCAAAGGGGCCTGGAGCCGGCGCGACGAAGACATGATTTCGCGATAGATCCGGCGTAGATGATCATTGGGAAGGGGACCGGGATTGTTCTTCTCGAGGTTGAGAACGAGTTCCTTTTCCCGTTTGGGATTGAGAATGGGGAAACTCCCCTTGCTCTTGATCGTTCCTACCTCGAGGCTCAATGTGGCTCGTTTGTTCAAAAGTTCGAGCAATTGGGCGTCGACCTCGTCGATGGACTGTCTGAGCCTGGCAAATGGATCAATCATGAGGTCTCCCCTATTCGCGGATGTCTTCCTGAATGCGCATACCGAAATGGCGACCAGCCACATCCTGGTGGCAGAGGATGCGGTCGCCGGGATGTATCCGGACCACACTTACAGGTGTTCCATCATCGCGGACCAGACGGATGGTTTCGGCATTCTGCAGAAACACACAACCTTCCCTTTCACCGATTTTTGCGGTGACCATGAGCATGGGACGAATTTCCGTTTTGCACCGCCCCACCACTGCCGTGGATGTCATGCCATCGGCTCCGACAATGAGTACCTCCTGTCCGGGAAAGAGTTCTTCCAAATAGGCGGTTCGGTCCTCGGGAAGCGTTGCGTAGGAATGAACCCCTCCGGCATTGATGCGAAAGGGCCTGGGAGCGACATAGGGATTGGACTCGGTTTCGGCATGGACCAGAAAAGAGAAGCCGCTGGTATTGCCGACCAGCATGCCCTGTCCTGTGTCCAAAAGAGACAGGGTGTCCACGCACACGCGGTGACCCAGTCCCACCGGGGTGACAGCGACGACCTCTGCCGATTCAAGGGGAAGGGTCCCCTGGGAAAGTTTCATCTCGCGAACGATTTCCTTGAGCTGGGTGATGGCCTGGGGAAGAACGACCAGTAAGGAGACGCCCCGTTCCAGAATCCCGACCCCTACACGGGCAGATTCCAGGGAATCGACCTCGAGACCGAGATCCGCCTGCTGGGCAAGGATATTCTCAACGGGAATGATCTCCCAGCCGATTCCCAAAATGACCTCGCGGTTTTCAGCAAGGATGGTGACCACCTCTTCTTCATCCTCTTTACAGGCCAGGGTCTTGAAGACAAGGGTGTCCAGGGGAATGACAGGCACACGCCCCAGGGATTCGATTTCCTGAACATGTTCGGGTTCGGCAATGACAGCATCGACTCCGGATTCAAGAGCGAGGGTGACATCGTTTTTGGAAAAGGGAACAGCTTTGAAATAGATGGTTCGGCGCATCGTGGGCTTCCTTGTTCGAATCAGTATGAACGTTGCATGGACAAATATGTAGGAGTATTGAAAATTGATAGAGACCAGGAGCATGTCAACCAAGAGACGTTCGATCTCTTGAGGGGGCGAAGGATCGTACCCTCTTGATGATAGCGGTCATACGCATCGGTCAGCCGGATTCGTGTCGGTCTCGGACGAGCGGGCACACCAACGACCACTCGCGACAAAAAAGGGCGGAATTCATCAGGCAGCGGACACGCTCAAGGCCCTTTCCAATCCCTGTCCGTGATGGACGATCCCTCGGAGCGCAGCGATCAACCCCGCAGGATCCGGATCCTGGAAGACATTGCGGCCGATGGAAAGCCCTGCCCCGCCGGCCTGGACGGAATCGTGGGCCATGCGCAGGATATCGTCGCGGGTATCCATTTTGGGGCCGCCGGCAATGACAACAGGAATCGAACACCCTTCGCACACCCTGGCGAACGAATCAATATCACCGGTATACGGGACCTTGACGATATCAGCACCCAGTTCTTCACCGACACGGGCACAATGGGCCACGACCGAAGGGGCCATGGAGTTGGAAATTTTGGGACCGCGACCGTAGACCATAGCGAGCAGGGGGATGCCCCATTCCTGAGCCACATAGGCCACCTTGCCGAGATCAGCGAGCATGGTCGATTCAGTCTCATCGCCCAGATTGACATGAACGGATACCGCATCGGCACCCATTTTGACGGCCTCTTCAACCGTGGCCACCAACCGTTTGGCATTGGGTCGGGTGGAGAGATCGGTGGATGCGGAAAGATGCAGGATCAGGGCGAGGTCGCGTGCATGACCCGCATAGGCGGAACGGACAAGCCCCTTGTGCATGAGCACGGCATCGGCACCGCCCTGGGCAAAGCTGTCGACGGCCTTTTTGGGTGAGATCAGGCCGGGTATGGGGCCCAGGCTGGTGCCGTGGTCCATGGGAACGAGAATGGTTTTGCCGGATGTGGCGTTGAGAATTCGCTCCAGACGAAGCTCTTTTCCTGCTTGCATGTTGTCCTCCCCGCGTGTGGCGGATGTTTGGGTGAGGGGTCGAGGGAGGTAGCAGGCGGCTGGATGAAAAAAAGGGCCGCCGGCTAGTCGCCTGCGGCCCTTTTGGGAGAGTATGTGTACAGATAAAAAGTTACAAGTCCCCGTCCAGACCACAGGTCCACGTAAAATAATACCAGAAAAAGAAATATGCGTTGGAGAAAATGGTCTGATTTGGAATGTTCATGTGTCCCAGATGCACGAGGCTAGGTAGGGAGTCAAGTTTTTTTTTGAGTTTTTTTGAAAGAGTCACTGTGCATGGCAGAAGCGTATGGTAGGATGGCATGCGATCCACTCAATTCGGCAGGTGGATCGTTGCTGTCTGGTACAGACAAACTCAAAGGGGGAAAGCCGTTTTGAAAATGACGTTGACAAGACCCCGGGCAGATGAGGAAAGAGAGGATGCACACAGAGACAAGGGGCCAATTTCCCGGATCCACGATCTGATTTTTCCAACCGCAACCAGGCGTTTCACATGGAACATGCCGAACCAAACAACGTGCTCGAACCCGCAGGCCAGGAGCGAATCATTCGCTACCTGGACACCCTGGCCGAAAATCCCCCCCACTCGCTTCTTCTCGAGGGAGGAAACAGTGCGTCCCGATTTTCTCTGGCCCTGTACTGGACGGCATTGCTCAATTGCCCGGAGGCCCGGCGGCCATGTTCGCACTGCCCGACCTGCCTTCAAATACAGGAACAGGTCTTCAGGGATATGGAAATCGTGGACGGTCGGGAAACCCAGATTCTTGTCGAGCATGTCCGCACTGTCAGATCCCTCATGGGGCAGCCCCCCCATGGTGCGGGCAGACGGGTGATCATCCTGGCCGAGGCCCAGAACATGGATCCGCCGGCAGCCAATGTCCTGCTCAAGTCCATGGAAGAGCCGGGTCCGGGAAATGTTTTTGTTCTTCTTGCCCCGCAGCGGGGAACGCTCCTCCCCACCCTGGTATCCCGGAGTTTTGTGCTCACCCTGCCCTGGCTGCAACGATCCCAGTGTTCAGAGGAGATTGCGGAATGGGAGGAGGCCTTGATCGGCTTTTTGGGAACGGGCCAGGGCTGGTTCTCCCGGACCGGGAAGAAAAACAATGTGGATGCGAACCTGGCCAAAAGATTGCTTCTTCGTTTCCAGAGAGGAATTGTGCTCTATTCCAGGGGAGAACAGGGAACCGCGCTGTGTAATTGTCTGAAGGCTGGAAAAAAGCAGGTCCCCTTTGATCGCCTGGAACATGTCCTGGCGCATGGGCTTGCTGCATTGGACAAGCGGGTCAACCCCGCCCTGGTTCTGGACTGGGTGGCGGTTCGGTTGTGGAGGGCCATGCATCTCTGAAAATGAGCATTGGACACCATCAGGCGACAAGGTGTATGCGATTGAAAATATAATCGACTGAAAATCAATGCGTTGCCGGCACGCAAACCAGATTCCTCGGAAACGAAATCACATGATTACGGAACACGATATCTATCTTTTCAAGCAGGGGCGTCACTATCGTCTTTACGACAAGCTCGGGGCCCATCCCGTGACCCAAAACGGGCAGGACGGCGTCTGGTTTGGGGTATGGGCGCCCAATGCCCGCTCGGTCTCTGTCATCGGGGCCTTCAATGCCTGGGACCCGGCCTCTTCTCCCCTTGCGGTCCGTCAGGACGAATCAGGAATCTGGGAGGGATTCGTCCCAGAGGCCGAGATCGGCCAGGAGTATAAATTCAGGCTCGAACAGGGAACGAGCGGAAGTATCCTTGAAAAGGGCGATCCCTTTGCCCTGTATTGGGAACGACCGCCACGAACCGCGTCACGGATCTGGAATCTCGAGTATCAATGGCATGATCAAACATGGATGGCCGGGCGCAGGCACAAGAACGGTCTGAAAAGTCCCATGTCCGTGTACGAGGTCCATCTGGGATCGTGGAAACGAAGCCCGGATGATCCTGACAACTACCTGGATTACCGGGCCATGGCGCATCTTCTCGCCGAGTATGCCAAGGAAATGGGGTTCACGCACATTGAGATCATGCCGATCATGGAACACCCCTTTTATGGATCCTGGGGCTACCAGACCGTGGGGTATTTTGCGCCCACGAGCCGGTACGGAACGCCCCAGGATTTCATGTATCTGGTCGACCATCTCCACCAGAACGGCATCGGGGTCATCCTGGACTGGGTGCCCTCCCACTTCCCCACCGATGCCCATGGGCTTTCTCGTTTCGATGGGACCCATCTTTTCGAGCATGAAGACACGCGACTTGGTTTTCATCCGGACTGGAACAGCTCCATCTTCAATTACGGCCGGTACGAGGTGCAGGCCTATCTCATCAGCAGTGCCCTGTTCTGGCTGGAAAAATACCATGTGGACGGGTTGCGGGTAGATGCCGTGGCCTCGATGATCTATCTGGACTACTCGCGCAATCCCGGCGAATGGATACCCAACCGGTACGGGGGGAATGAAAATCTGGACGCCCTGGATTTCGTGCGCCGGCTGAACATGGCCGTGTACGAAAATCATCCCGACGTGCAGACCATGGCCGAGGAGTCCACCTCCTGGCCCATGGTTTCAAGGCCGGTGTACCTGGGAGGTCTGGGGTTCGGCATGAAGTGGAACATGGGATGGATGAACGACACCCTGAATTATATGTCCCGGGAACCGGTGCACAGAAAATTTCATCACGCGCAGCTCACCTTTGGGATCTGGTACGCGTACACGGAAAATTTCATCCTTCCCCTTTCGCATGACGAAGTCGTGCATCTGAAGGGATCTCTGGTTGAAAAAATGCCCGGAGACCCCTGGCAGAAAATGGCCAATCTGCGTCTTCTGTTCGGATATATGATCGGCCAGCCCGGGAAAAAGCTCCTCTTCATGGGGGCAGAGTTCGGCCAATGGCGTGAATGGAACCATGAATCATCCCTGGACTGGCATCTGCTGGATTTTCCCGCCCATCAAGGGGTCCGGGATTGGGTCCGGGATCTGAACACGGTCTATACCCGGGAAAAATCCCTGCATGCCGGTGACTACGATCAAAACGGATTTGCCTGGGAGGATTGCCACGACTCGGAGCAGAGCGTGCTCACCTTTTTCCGGAAATATGAAGACGAGGTCATGCTTGTGGCCTGCAACTTCACCCCGGTGGTCAGATATCACTACCGGGTGGGGCTGCCCCGGGGCGGTACCTGGCGGGAGATTCTGAACAGCGACTCCCGGATCTACGGTGGCAGCGGCGTGGGCAACGAAGGTGCTGTCCGGGCGAGAGAGGAGTCCTGGCACGACCTGCCCTTTATGGCCGAGTTGACCCTCCCCCCCCTGGGGGTGATCTTTTTCAGGCCGGAAAACCAGGCGTGAGGTGCATTCCCATGACCCGGCGGGCAAGCGGTATCCTGCTGCACATCACCTCCCTCCCCTCGAGGTACGGTATCGGGGATCTGGGACCCGAGGCCTATAATTTCGTCGATTTTCTGGCCTCTGCCAAACAGACCTATTGGCAACTTCTCCCCCTGACCCCGACCAATAGCGGCACGGGTAATTCTCCATACAATGCGTATTCGGCATTCGCTGGAAATCCTCTGCTCATCAGCCCGGACCTTCTCCTGGCCCAGAGATTCCTGAGCTCGGAAAATCTCAGGGAGGTCCCTTGTTTCCCCGACGACCGGGTCGAATACGCCCGCGTGGCCATGTGGAAGGACCGGCTTTTGACCATCGCCTTTGAAAACGGTCTTTCCTGGCTCCCCGGTCGATCCGGATATCAGGATTTCAAGACGAACAACCAGGGGTGGCTGGAAGACTACGCATTGTTCGCCTCATTGAAACAGCATTTTGAGGGCCTTCCCTGGTACTATTGGCCCAAAGATATCCGTTTCAGACACCCATCCTCCCTTGACACCTGGCGTAACCGGCTCAATCTGCAGATGGAACGGGAACGGTTCAAGCAATTTGTCTTTTTTGAACAATTGGGAAATCTCAAGGGCTATTGCGCCACCAAGGGGGTCAGACTCTTCGGGGACATGCCCATCTATGTCAGCCTGGATAGCTGCGATGTCTGGTCGCACCCCGAGCTGTTCGATCTCGACGCCAATCGATTGCCCATTCACGTGGCCGGAGCACCCCCGGACTATTTCAGCAAAAAAGGGCAACTCTGGGGCAATCCTGTCTATGACTGGGAGCGGATGGAAGACAACGGGTTTGCATGGTGGACCGATCGGCTGGGTCATAACCAAAAATTGTATGACACAGTGCGTCTGGACCACTTTCGGGGATTTGCCGCCTTTTGGCAGGTTCCGGCCTGTTCCAGGACCGCTCGAAACGGTGTGTGGCGTCCATGCCCGGGAAAGCGGCTTTTTGAGAAGGTCCTGAGTGAACTGCCGGATCTGGATATCATTGCCGAGGATCTCGGGCATATCACCGACGATGTCAGGGAGCTCATGGATCATTTCGGCTTTTCGGGTATGAAGGTTTTGCAGTTCGCCTTCTCCGACGACCTGCCAAACAGTCCCTACATCCCCCACAACGTGGACAAGCACAGTGTCTTCTATACGGGAACCCATGACAACAACACCCTCCAGGGCTGGTATGAGAACGACATCTCTCTGGAAGAAAGGGAGCTGGCGGCCGAGTATCTGGGAACGGGTCATGACTTTCATGGTCTCCACTGGGCGATGATCCGCGCCGTGATGATGTCCGTGGCCCATGTGTGTGTTTTTCCCTTGCAGGATGTTCTGGAACTGGGCGGGGAAGCACGGATGAACAGGCCGTCAGAAACAGACGGGAACTGGGCGTGGAGGGTTCGGCGGGAGCGTTTGTCCGAAGCTGTGGCCCGGAAACTGGCCAGGATGGTGTGGCTGTATGGAAGAGATGCGGCTGCAAACGACCAGGGCAAAGATCAGGAAGACGTTTTGGCAGATACCTCTGGGCGGGTGTGATCAGGAAAGCATGTATGACCGGGCGATCAGGTACATGTCATCATAGGAGACCTGGGTGTTCACGGCGACGCCCAGTTCGGTGGACATGTCCATTTTTCTCTCGGTTTCTTCCAGGATTTCCCGTTGGTGGAGATTGAGACGATACTTGATGAAGTCCTTGTCAAAACCGTCATTGATCAGGGTCAACCCCTCGCTGAAATAGTTGCAGCGGACATATTGAAGGAAGGGGTCGAGTCCGCGCGGCCCCTTGCGACGAACGAGCATACTGAAGACGACCAGGACGATGAGCATGGCCTCGGGCTTCATCTGGATATTCAGGGTCATGAACTTGCGATGATTGAACGAGGTATTGCCCAGATTGGAAATGATCAGTTGGGCGACCTCAAAGACCTGCCGTTCAAAGACCGGGGAAATGGAGAATTTGGATAGAAAACGGACCATGACCTTTTGGGGATTTTCGTTATCCGCAATTCCCAAAAGGGAAATGGCCATGAGAACGAATTTGCGGCGCAGGTCGGCAAGGATGACGTCCTTCTTGACCGCGGCAAAGCGGCGGATGGAGTCGGGACCAAGGGATGAGGTGCACAATTCGAGAAGGTGACGGACAAAGATCTCTTTGGTGTGGGCGGCTTCGCTTGCTAAAAGATCTGTTTTTTTCTTCTCCTGCAGTACTTTTTTCAGTGAAAGCCAATAGGCTGCCACACCCTCCAGCGGCATATCGACCATGTCGAATTCCGTTGGAAGTTTTCGGCTGTCCCTGGTCCTGGCATCGAGGAGCAGGGCCCTGACCCGATCGTTGATGTCTCGCTTCTGGTCCATGAATGTGAGGGGGTGTAGTCATTGGGGGTATGCGGGCCAGAATGGCGAAATCACCTGTGAACCATGGCAACCGGCAGACCCCGAGAACGAGATCCGCTGCGATCACTCGAAACAGAATTCAACCGCGAAATTGCCGAACTCCGTTTCAAAGGGGATGGCAACGACTGCGGCCCTGGTCATATGGCTGATCACATGGTTGTCACCCATGATCACCGACGGCGTTGATCCCTGGAGCTTGAGTCCCATGTCGGCGAGTCCCAATCGGGCGTGTCCGGAGATCATGTTCGATATCTCCCCTACGGCATCCTGCACATCGCTTAATAGATCGTCCACATCGTCACCCAGCATGCGTTTGACAAGCTGGACCGCACATGTCTTGGAGAAGGAGATGGCAAAGGTGCCATTGCGGTCACCAGTGATTCCGATAATCGCGGAAACGTCTCCCTTGGCCACCTTTTCCTTTTTGACATACGGTCGGCCCGGCCTGGATTCCAGCATGGCCATGGTGGACAGGATATTCTGGGTGGCCTTGATGAAGGGCTTGGCAATTTCTATTTCAGTCATTGGTTCTCCGGACTCGAATTGTTGATGGGGATGCTTGTCGGCTGGTATGCAGCAGGCCTGTTTGTTCGGGATCGTGTCGATTTTTGCCGGGGATTCCCGGTATGTTTTAGGGTGTTCCGTCAAACATCATGTCGTGGCTTCACCGTTTTGTGACAGATCCCCGCAAAAAAATTTTCGACTCATTGGGGCATCAAATCGATATTCCTGACGCCCATGGCATGATACAGGGCGGCCAGTGCCTGTTGGTAGTCGGCCAGGGCCTGGGTTGTGTCGGCCTCGGCCCGGGTGACATTGGCCTGGGCATCGAGCACATCCGTGTTCGTGCCCACCTGGGCCTCGTATCTCGCCTTGGCCATCCGATAGCTCTCTTTGGCCGAAACCAGGGCCTTCTTGGTCACGTCGATCCGCTCGAGACTTTCTTTGAGCGTGTCATAGCTGGATTTGACCTGGAAGGAGATTTCGTTCTGCAGATTGCTATACTCCTCTTCAAGGGCCTTGATCCGTTCCTGGGCCTGTTTGAAGGAGTGGTAATTGGCACCGGATTCAAAAAAACGATAGGAAAGGGTCACCTGAGCGGTCCAATAATCATTGTCGCGTTCGGGGAGGTATGCATTCCCATAGGCATCAGGGGAATCGCCGTGGGAGTAATAATCGATGTCCGCACCGAGCTGGGGGTAAAAACCGCTGGAAACCACCTTGGCCTCTTTTTCGGCGATGGCAATGCTCTTGGAGGCGATTTCCATGTCTGGACGGTATGTGAGCGAGCTGTCCAGGCAGTGTTGCAGATCCTTTGTAAAGGGGATGAATTCCAGTCCCCCCACGTAGTCGACCTCCTGGGTGACTGAGATGTCGAGCAGGCTGTTCAGCCTGGAAATCTGGTTTCTCATCGCGATCCGGGCGGCCAAAAGCTGCTGCTCGGCATGGGCCACATCCACCTCGGCCTGAAGGACATCGAGTTTGGGGCGGATGCCGACCTCGTAAAAAGAAGTGATTACAGTGAGTTGAGACTCAAGACGGGTCAGAGAGTCCTGGGCGCTGCGGACGTTTTCCCGGGCCTGGAGAAGTGCCAGAAAATGGCGCTGAACAGTGAAAATAAAGGCCTGGGTGGCCTGTTCCAGACGGGCTGTGGCCACATCTTTTGTCAGCCGGGATTTTTCCAGGGTGCTCAAGAGCCTGAAACCGGTGAACAGGGGCTGGTGAAGGTTCAGGTTGAGGGACCAGTCGTCCTGAGCCAACCCTGCCGAAGGCGTATCGTGTTCCTGGCGAAGATAGCGGTAGTTGGCGCTCATGGAGGGGCCAAGTCCTCCTGCTGCCGCATCGATGCCGTATTCCGCCGCCCTGATCTCCTTGCGCAGTGCTTTGAGTTGCGGATTGTCCCGAAGTCCCTTGGCAATGCTCTCTTCCATGGTCAGTCGCAGGGGAGATTCCGCAGCCGGTGCACAGGTGGAACCCACAAACAGAACAAGCATGGCCAGAAAAAGGGAGCGTGCATGAAAAAATTGCATGAAATCTTCCTTGAGACAGGGGCTTGCATGGTTGGGCGAAAAACGAATTGAGAAGATGGTGCCACCATGGATGGCAACCTCAGAACTCTTCTTCTAATTCACACAAAAAATCAAGGCATGCGCCGGATTCGACCATGGCACGGCTGTCCGCATCCAACCGCCTGAAATAGCATGGCTGGTTTGTCATATTTTGGGCGGACTGCCTGGCTGAGCGAGTCGGCACCACCTATCAAGCTGTTGGCTTCTATCCTGTCGGGGGTTATTGCTTTTACCGGGCAATGCTTTGATGGTACGAGGCCGGCAAAAACGTGTCGGGCCGCTCGAAACGGAGGGCCGGCCATGAGAATATATATGGGTCCCGAGGGTTCAGCAGTCCGGCACGGAGAGGGCCAATAAACCAGGTGTGTACCGGCGCATGGCTGCATGCAGAAAAATATTGAAATTTGTCTCGATACGGACTAGAAATCGTTTTTGAAATTTTCAAATCTACATCTTCACTGGGGCGTATCCCTGTCAATTGGACTCACAGAAGGAGGACAACCATGCTGTACTCAGGACTTATTTTGCTCACAGGACTTTGTACCCTCGGCCTCATCCTCTGGGCCCTGAGCAACGAACACGGCCACGTCACCGAGGACTAGCCGTTTTCCCCTGCTTCCGTAGCTCAGCTGGATAGAGTGCCGGACTTCGAATCCGTGGGCCGCAGGTTCGAATCCTGCCGGGAGCACCAATAAATCAAGGACTTACAAAATTACTTTGTGAGTCCTTTTTCATTTTTGGCTATTTGGGGTTACCATAGGGTTACCTTTTGAGTTAGACCAAAAAAAGACCGCCCTTCGTGACTGGCACAAAAGGCGGTCTTGTGGGACGATCTTTTTTTATAGAAGGGAACTCTCGCGCACTTGTCCTGGGGCGTCCCTTGGATCAGGACCAAGAGGCGGTCTTTTAGGGTACTGCAAAACCCCGATCTCGCTGACCGGCTACGGAGTTTCCTGTTTGCCCGACTTCTTCCAGGTTTCGGCCAGTGATTCGGCCAGCATCAGGTCCATTTTCTCTTCCATCGACAAATCCGCTATGCAGATCGTGTCTGGATCGGGAAGGTTCCTCGCTAACTCGGCTATCCGTTCGTACTCCGCTATTTCTTGCGCCGTCATCTCCATTTTCTACCCCCGTGGTTTTTGCTTGTTCTAGGGAGAGCGTTTAGATTTCGTCAACCGTTCCATTCAAAACATCGGCCAGGGTTAGCTGCCCGTCGATCTTCCCAACAAGCTCGGTCTTCTTGGAAGGGGACCAGTTTTCAAGCCGTTGATAATACAGCTTGATTGCTTGCACATCTCCCTCGAGGGCTTTGTCAACCAACGTCCGGTCGATCTTCATAGAGTACCTGGCCATTCTCCCGCGCCGTGCTTCCAGTGCAGGTCCGGCTATCTTAAGATCAAACTCCGCTTTTCGGTATTCTTCTCTTTCGCTGTCATCCTTCCAACCTCCTGATTTTTCTTCTGAATTTCTTCCGACAATTTACGCCGCAATCTCTCGGTAAACCCGTTGCCGTGCCTTGAATGAAGCCAGCAACACAGGCTCCAATTCATCCACAAAATCAATAACCCGCGCCCGTTTCCCTGGTGAAGGTCGAAGCACCCTTCCCACGGTCTGAATCAATCGCCCGGACCACTTGATCGGACAGGCCAGCACCAGCGTTGCCAATCCCGGAGCATCGAATCCCTCACCGATCAAACTTGTGGTCGAAGCCAAGACCTTGACCTTGCCCCCTGTCAGGTCGGAAACAATCTGCGCCCGTTCCCGTTTAGGTGTTTTTCCTGTGAGCAGTCGGACATCCTGTCCCTGAGCCTCTACGAGCGATTTTAGACGTTCCAAGTGGTCGACCCTATCGCTCACAAGCAGAACAGTACCCGCGCCCCTCTGTGCCTCCTTCACAACGTCATGGACTATCAGTTCATTCCTGTGCTGATCCTCACACAATGCGGTGATAGCCTGGGCGTACTCATTGGCAATGTTCCCTGAATATTGAAACCCTGTCTTCCGAGTAATGATCTCTGGTCGGAGCACCTTACCGGAATCTCGTAGCCGGTCAGCATCCACAGAATGAACCAATGGACCGATCCCCCAGAACATGAGCGGTTCCAGCTTGTCGCGCCTTGCCGGTGTCGCGCTCAACCCCAGGACGAACATTGCATCAAACCTGCTCAAGCAATCCGTGAATGTCCGGCAGGGTGTCCGGTGGGACTCGTCACAAATCACATGCCCAAACCTCGGCGTCAGCTCGTCAAGGTGCTTCAGCACGGAGTTCACAACACCCACGGTCACGTCTCTGACATCGTACTTGCCACCTCCGGCCATCCCGGCCTTGATCCCAAGAAACTGTTCAATCCTGTCTGCCCATTGGTGCATCAATTCCAAGGAGGAAACCAAGACCATCGTCGGTTGCCTCCGCTCCGCAATCATGGCCAGTCCGAGAACGGTCTTGCCCATGCCCGTTGGTCCCGTGACAATGCCCGACCGGGTTTTGAGTGCATCGTCGACCGCTTCTTGTTGGTAATCTCTGAGCACTCCCTTGAATTGATATTCAACAGGATCGAGCAGCCGCCTATTGTCTGTGTAATGGGGCTGTACCCCCTGTTTTAAGGCCAGTCGGTGGAAGTCTAGACCAAAACCCCTTGGCAGGCACAAACGGCCTTCAGAATCAAAGCTATAGCACTCCAAGACCTCATCAATCCCACCTGTCCAGCGACCACACCGGACAGCCTCGTCAAACTTCGGGTTTCGGATTTCCAAGGAACGGGTGATCTCCCGCATCAAAGGCGTGGGGCATTTTTCAAGTCGGATGCAGCTGTCGAGGGTAACATTCATTTCCGCCCCCCGCGTTGACATCTGACGGTGAAATCTATACCTAAAGCCATTCCAATAAATAACGCATTTGACACACAGTAGAATATCGTCGAAGCCACGATGTCTCTCTCCTTGCCCCACACAGACCGCTCGCCAAAGCTCCGTGTGGGGCTTTTTTATTGGTTAGTCCGCTTCCCGGGCCTCTTCCTCGAGAATCTGTCCCGCAGGGTCCAGGCCGATAGTGTTCAACCATGCAAGGTGCTCTTCCGTGTAATGCAGTACCTTTGCAATTTGCGACATGTGCCTCACATTGTCTGAAACACTGCCCAGTATGAACATATTGTCCCTAAAAGCCGACATAGCAAGGTTTCTGTCGTTTTTCTTTGCAATCTCAAACCGCATAAATTCACCGACATGGTTTTCAACGAACGTGCGTAACCGATTATACTCAAGTCGACTATCGCGTAGCTTTTTGACTTCCCTAAAGTTTATATGATCCGATTGCCTGTTGTATTCGGATTCCATGACCTTGCACATCGACATTAAACTTTTTTGGATTACATCTTTGTTTGCAATGGATAAAATCTCATCAGTATTTCCTGCATCCCAAAGTTTTAGCAGATTGTCATGGTGCGTGAGTCTTGCTACTTCGTTACATTTTTCCTGGGCGAAATGAACAACGGCTTGGGCTTTTTGTCGTAACTCTTTACGCTGTTGCTGTCGCTCATTTTCTAGCTTTTCTTCATAAAGCATGTCAGATACCTCTTTTGTTTATGGCCTGCCCCGTACCGCATACAGGACAGGCCGCGTTTACTATGCTGTTTTCTGCTCGCTGTGTATAAAAAACGCTCTCGAATGTGCCGGTGGATGACATACAGCACACACCCGCGCACCTCCTGCATTGATCCAATAAGTAGTCCCCCCGCATGCCCGGCAATGGCCAGGTAGCCACCTGCGCTGATTCAGCGGCATTGTGCTCTCGTTCCTCCCACTTCCTTCTCTGGTGGCTATTGTGGCTATTGTGGCTATTTCCTTTTGTTTACAGGGGTTTACGTTGGCTACTCTTTGGCTACTGGTGGCTATTTTTTGGCTACTGCTGGGATTATTCGCCACGAATAGCCAGGAATCGCCTTTTTTCTGATCCTCCGGGAAGCCTTTTCCCGCCTTGCTTCCGCCGGTATCATTCGCCAAAATAGCCACTTTCGCCACGGTCTGGGGGCTCGCAGCCTGTTCTGTTCGCCACTCGTTAAGGAAGCTCATTAGCCACCCCCTGAATTGCGGGATTCAAAACGATCACGTTTCCCGGTTCTTCGCTGATCCATCCGTAAGATCGAAGGACTTCCAGTGCTGGTCTGCGCCTCTTCTTGGTTCGGGGTCGGGGTCCAAGCCTCAAAAGGTCCGCGCCTGTGATCCGCGTCAGCCCCTTTGCCATACGAGGCGCGAAGTATTGAAGCAGAGACGCAGCATCCCTTTCCTCCTGGGGGGTGTCGATCATGCCGAACACTCTTTGTGCCTCGCCAAGGAACCACGCCGCTATTTCGCATCCTCGGGCCATGTTTTCAGCCGATATGCTCGCCGTAGGTCCGTCCTCGAAGGCCTGAAAGGTTGCCGCCAGTCGGGCCGCGTTCTCTGCGCTCTTGGCTGCAAAATCTCGAACATCGAACAAGCTGGCCAGGGGTGAAAGCCGCCGCTCCACCGTGTCATGATACGCGGTCCAGATAGCTTTTGCTTGAGGCTCCATGGTGAGAGGTTCAGGGGCAAGCCGCCCGTCCTCGTCAAACCGAAGAGGCACGGTCAGAAGTTCTCTGATCCGCCTTTGAAACGCTTCTACCGACTTCATCTGCGAAGGTGGGTCTTGATAAAGCCGGGTTCCCATGGTGGATGCCGGGTTGCAAATCAAAAACCTGGCCAGCATCCCACAACCTCGGGCCAGGCCTCCCCGTTCATTGAGCAGGTCAGAAAAAACGGGTCCCTGCATCATCAGGTTGGCGGAAAACCTTACGTCCTCCACCCTAGACGACCGGGAGACCTTGCGGGTCATGTTCACCGGCTCCGCGCCCCACAACTTATTCAACAGGGCAAGAAATGACTGCAAATTGTCCTTGCTCATTCCATTGCCGCCCGTCACGGCGAGTGCTTCCGCTGACGATAGGCTTGCCCTTTTTGAATCTTGGTTCGCTAGCTGATCCGCCAATGCCGCAGGGTTTGAATCCTCGAAAAACATATCTCGGCTTTTGGGGATCTGGGGTTCCGTTTTTTTGTGGTCCGCCAGCTTCCGTTTCAAGGTCAGAACCACATCGTCTTTGCCGCTTTTTTTTGCCTGCCTGATCGCATCCAGAATTCCCGATCGTTCCGCTTTCCAGGCTTCGACATCGCTTTGGATTTTTTGCCGTAGTTCTTCGTCCTCCGCCCGCTGCCGTCGTTCCCATGCCCGAACCTCCCGAGAAAAAACGCTGTCCAATGCTGACTTGCGTTCCCCGGAATCTGCCAGGATCAAAAAGAAGAGGCTGCTGGGGCCGACCAAGAGTGAATCCCGCGCCACATCGACCAGGCCTTGTGTCACCACATTCACGGTGGCCAGTGCAGAACACGCGCACATCGAAAGGGGTTGCTGCCCGAAACTCTGGTATTCGGTCACTGCACCCCGGATAAGTGCAGGCAATGCCTCCACGGGGAAAGGTTCTTCCCGAGTCTCCCTGTCCCAAAACTTGATGGGTTCTCCTGTGGGGGGTTCTGTCCCTGGTTGCGCTTGCGGGGCCGTCCTGGGCTCCTGCTTCCCGGATTTCAGGCCGCTCTTGATTGTCCGGGCCGCTTCATCCCCCGACAAGCCGCAAGCCAAACCAGCCTTCTGTAGGGCTTCCAGGGCTTCCATTTCGGCAATCTCTTTGCCGCCCACAAGCTGACCAAGAGAGAAGGCCGCCGTGTTTAGTGTCGCGTTCCGAGACCCTTTAGCAGCTATGGCTATGCGCCCGACTTCCCGTTCTAGGGCAGACTGTGCGTAGGGTGTGGCATGGCCGGTGGGCTCTATGGGAGTTACTGTTTGCCGTGGGGCATCCTTGTGAATTGCCTTCCCAAGCCATTCTGGGGCCTGGGCCGGAGGAGCAGAGCGCGTCCATGCGTAACGATTGCCGGTTGCTGGATGGACAGACGGAGGCACAACAATATACCCACCATCCCCCCGCACATCGAGATCTCGCCCCAATGCTGACGTACTGTTTTTTACGGGGCCGGGCACAGTGAAGATGTATTGAGAGCCGCCCCCACCTGTTTGTTGGGCGAGGGTGTGAGGTAGGGAGCCGTTTTCCTCTTGCAAATCTGCCAATGATGCCGGGCCGTGAGGTAGGTCAACGTCTAGTGTCGCCACACCGTGGCCCATGGGAATAGCTATATTGTATTGAGGGTTCTGCCTCCACCATCTTTCTACCTGTTCCAAGTCGTTTGAGGCGTCCAAAAAACCATGTTTTGTTGCAGGTTTCTTTGTTTTTGGAAGACACGGAAAAACTGCAAAGCCTTTTTTGCAATAATGTTTTGCTGATTCGGCTAACGACATATCATTCAGCGTCTTCAACGAATGATACAGACAGTCATTTTGTTTGACATTTGCGGGGTTTTGCGGTATGGGTGCAGCAGAAATCGTCTGATGTCGATCTCTTGCCGTACCCCCGGTCCCGCTCTGGCCGGGGTTTTCTTTTGTCATAGAGTTAGCCCTCCACCAATTCAGTACGTTCTTGCATCCAGGAGACCAGCTCACCTGTGGGATATGCGATCGCCCTTCCCATGCGAATACGCCCTTTAGGCCCCTTCCCAAGGGAGTCGAGGTTCGCCATTGTCCTTGGATGCAATATCCCTCCGCTAAATTTAGCCACCTGTCTTCGGGCTACATACGGAGCCGACCAAGCACGAACCAACTCTGACATATCTATGTTCTGCATAAAAAAATCCTCCATCTGTGGTTGCAGATGAAGGATTTATACACGCACCGTCCCGCCATTTCACGGGAAGAACTTTTCTATTTTTGAGAAAAGATTTTCTGCTATTGCTTTAGGTAATTTTCGACATTCTTTCCTATGGGTGCGCTCCACCCAAGTATTCTGTGACAACGCTGTACCGCCTCAAAAAACACTCCTCGGTACTGCTCTGTGAGGCGATCATGCTTCACAGTGGGTTGCTCTCCAAACTGCTCCCGCCACACACAAGCCAACAACTGGACAAGATCGCGCTCGGGCTTCACTTGAAGATGCTTGGGATACTCGTTCAGCGTACCCACGGCTTCAGCGATAAGGCTTGACCAAAAAACAGTAGTCTCCCCCACGATGTCACAAAAAGACGGGTAGGATGCCGGACCTTCTGGAAGACGCAACCCACGAGGCTTCCGCTTCGGTGATACGCTGTCCATGCGGCTCATCTTCTTGTGCAAGGCACAATCCAGCGCATTTGTTGCTGTGATACAGGCCCTCGCATCGTCAACGGTCTTGGCTATCCTTTTAAGCTGCTGCTGTAGCTTGTATAGTCGCTCTTCGGCTTGACTGGGGCTTTCTCCCGTCCTCGCCCACCCGTGCGTATACGCAAATTCCGCAAGCAGTGCATAACTGATATTTGACGCTTTTTCGGACAATGGGCCGAACCGCTGCTCGATGGTAGCCGCCAGTTCCTTATGTAGCCGCTCTGAATCTGTAATGTTTTGAGATGGTTGGATTCGTACCGTCTTCTGCATATCCCCCCCCTGAGGAACCCCTGAAATGGATACCGGCCAGGGTGTTCAGGGAAACACCTTTTCAGCATGGATGATCAGTCCGTGCCTAGGCCGGGAAATTTTATGTCAGTCTTGATATTTTATCAGGCCTGTCATCTTTCAACCAGCTGTTTTTATTAAGAATAGCCAAAGTAGCCAAAAATAGCCATTTCCACCATCTCCCGGGGACCCACGGCTTACATGCCTTGCCGGGGTATTTGTAGCCAAAATAGCCACAATAGCCACTCCCTGGAATAGTGGCAGGGGCTACTCGTTGCCCGTCCTTTGTCCCGGCTCAAGGGTTATCAACTGACCGCTGACCATGGACTGTTCGAGGTCTTTTATCGCGTTTCGCATGGTGTTTGGAGCAAGGTGACTGTATCGTTCTGTCATGGCCAGTGTGGAATGACCCAGAAGCTCTTTTACTGTGAAAAGGTCGGTCCCGTTCTCCACCAGCCAGGAAGCGAATGTGTGTCTCAATGAATGGAAGCATACCTCCTGCCGCTTGTCCGAAACGCCTTTGTTGAATCCAAGATCCTGGACCGCCCGTCTAAAGCTCTTCGAGACTGCCACCCGCTTCTTGCCAGTCCGATCTGGAAAGATCAGCTCCCCGGGGCTTTGATCCCTGAATCTGCCTCTGAGCATGGCCAGAACGTCCTTGGTCATATAGGCAACACGGTTCTTGCCAGCCTTGGTGTCTCGCAGGGTTAGGAGCTCTCTTTCAAAGTCCAGGTCTGCCCACGTCAGGGAAAAGACTTCACCCGCCCGTAATCCGCACCGAAGAGACACAAGGGCTATGTCGTGAAGGTTCTTCGATCTCTTGGACAATTCGTGCATAAGGGTTTCCGCTTCTCTTCGGGTCAAGAAACGGAGTCTCCGGTTGTCCACTTTGGGCTTCTTCACACTGGTCACAGGGTTCTTGCCGTTCAAGATGCCTGTTGAAATGGCAAAATTGAACACCTGCCGTATGGTGGCAAGGCAATAGTGCGCCGTTCTCGGGCTTCTTCCCTTGCCAACAAAAGCCTTCTTGATCCGCTCAAGGTCAAGCTGTGAAACCTTGTTCAAGGGCTTCTCACCGATAACAGGGGCCACCCATAGCCTGTGAAAGGTTTCCTCGCGCTCCCATGATCTCTTCCCCTTGTCAGCCTGTGCGTGTGGAAAGTAGGTCTCTTCAAAAAACTGCCCATAAGTGAGAGAGTCCCTTTCTGCCTGCCGCTGTTCAGCTTCCTGCTCTTTGCGTGTCCGGTCGTTCTCTGCTCGCTCCTGTTCAAGGGTGAAGGGTCCCTTCTTCTCTCTTCGGTTCCTTTTTAGCCGGGCCAGGATGCCGGAGCATTCATCCGCATTTGTCCCTTCGGATTGTCTGCCCACGATCTCGCGCCTTGGCTTCCCCTCGAACTTGTAATATATGCTGTACAGAACATCATCCTTGACCGCCCCATTTTTTTGTGTGGTCAAGGGTTTCCAGTAAACGCCGGGGTTCGTCTTGATGCCCTTCCGGTTTGTGACGGGCTTCCAATCGCTCATTTTTTCACCTTCCCAAATCTGGGGTTACCCTGGGGTTACCTTTTTTGATTATTGCGGGTGTCGTTCTGTGAAAGTCAGTGAAAAATAAATAGTATCTCAAGCCTTGTCCGTCAAGGGTTTTAGCTACTTTAGGTAAGGTTAATGAAAGTAGCTGAAATTACTTAAAAAAGGACTTCGAATCCGTGGGCCGCAGGTTCGAATCCTGCCGGGAGCACCAATAAAATCAAGGGCTTGAGTGAAAACTCAAGCCCTTTTTTGGGTCCAAAAGCCTGTTTGGGACAAATTTGGGACAGTGAAACTCCAACTTTGGGATACTTTCTGAAAACCAGCACGGCGACAACTTCCCGGACACAGGGGGCTTCATGTCACGCCGTATCCTGTGATAGCGATAAAAAGACTGATGACTGCTTGTGTCATACGGGTCTCTGGAGTTATGGGCCTCCCCGAGTACTTCTATTCTATGGAATGGAAGACATTTTCCACAGTATACTCTTATCAAGCATGACATTTCTTTTCCTCATTTTTTAGGGCCCTCTACGTCGACAGGATTGAGGCACGGAACGATCGAGAAATTAACGAAGGGCGGTCGGGATGTTGAGGATGATGGAATAGGATGGTCGTTGCCGGTCAATCGAAGAGTCATGTAACGACATTGATGTCAATAGGGGCACAATACGTAAAGAAATCGACAAGATGAATATGCTGGCATCCTTCATGGGTCAATTCTGGAAATTCAAGAAGAAACATGTGGATCGTAGGATCCAATCGGTTCAGGTAATTTTTTGTGGCGGCGAAAGAGAGGTAGGTGCGAAGATGAATAATTCTCTTACCAGAGCCCCCTATCGTGGATATCCGATCAAGGCGGTCGATCTATTCTGCGGGGCTGGCGGCTTGACCAAGGGGTTGGAACTTGCAGGTATCGATGTCAAACTCGGTATCGACATCGATCCAGCTTGCGAGTTCCCTTACTCAGCCAACAACAAGGCCCGTTTTTTATTGAAATCCGTGGACGAAGTCCAAGCGAACGAGCTGAAACGAGCCTTCAAGGAACCAGGGCTGAAACTTCTTGCCGGATGCGCTCCCTGCCAGACCTTTTCCTCCTACAATCAAAAGGCTGATTCTTCGGACAAACGATGGTGGCTGTTGCGTCAGTTCGCCCGTTTGATAGAGGAAACGACTCCCGAACTCGTGACCATGGAAAACGTGCCCGGTCTCGTGGATCAAGATGTTTTTCAAGAATTTGTCGATAGTCTCGAAAATCTGGGGTATGAAACCGATTACCGGGTGGTCGACTGCGCCGAGTATGGACTGCCCCAGAAAAGAAATCGTTTGGTTCTGCTCGCATCTCGGATGGGGGAGATAGAGATTCTCTCACCAGAAGTTCTAAATCCCCCAAAAAAAACCGTTCGAGAAGCCATAGGCAATCTCCCTGCCTTGAAGGCTGGTGAAATATACCCAGACGACCCTCTCCATCAAAGTTCTTCCCTTTCCCCCCTCAATTTCAAGCGAATCCTCGCTTCACGTCCTGGCGGTACATGGAGGGACTGGCCCCGAGAACTCGTGACCAATTGCCACAAAAAAACAAGTGGCAAGACCTATCCCAGCGTTTACGGGCGGATGCGCTGGGACCAGCCTTCACCTACAGTTACCACGCAATTTTACGGATTCGGCAATGGCAGGTTTGGCCATCCCGAGCAGAATCGAGCACTCTCCCTTCGTGAGGGAGCTATTTTGCAAAGTTTTCCGGAAAAATACGAATTCGTCGCACCCGGAAAACCCATTTGCAAAAAAACGGTCGGGCGACTCATTGGCAATGCCGTCCCTGTGAAACTCGGCGAGGTCATTGGAATAAGCCTCGTGGCGCACGTACGGTATCTTCAACACCAAACACGACACTGAAGAACCCATATGGACATTCCTGAAAATGACCTATCCGAACGAATTGGCTTCGATCACCGCATCCCTGAACCCGGACAGCTTGTTGAAGTTCGAAGACGGCAATGGATAGTCGATGATATTCTTGGCGATACCCTGTCTGACCGACATGAAGAACACCTCGTGACCCTATCCTCACTCGACGAAGACGCATTCGATGAAAAAATCCAGGTCATCTGGCAGTTGGAACCGGGAGCCAGGATTCTGGAAAATGCAGGAATGCCAAAAATGACCGGTGTCGATTCGAAGGATCGCCTCGATGCCTTTCTCGACGCTGTTCGTTGGGGGGCTGTGACCAACGCCGATCGCCTCTTCCTTCAGTCTCCTTTTCGAAGCGGAATTTCCATCGAGGATTACCAGCTGGATCCTTTGGTAAGAGCTCTGGAAATGTCTCGAGTGAATCTGCTGATCGCCGACGATGTCGGACTCGGGAAAACGATCGAGGCAGGGCTGATCATTCAGGAATTTTTGGTTAGACATCGAGCTCGGACGGTTTTTATCGTTTGCCCCGCCTCCTTGCAGATCAAGTGGCAAACGGAGATGCGAGAAAAGTTCGGTCTGGATTTCCGTATCGTCGACACCGAGTACATCCACAAGCTGAGGCGGGACCGGGGTATTCACGTAAACCCATGGACCTCCTTTCCACGCCTGATTACCTCCATGGATTGGGTGAAGGCTGGTGAAGGGATGCGTCGCCTGAAAGGCTGCCTGCCTCCAACCATCACCTATCCCCGCAAGTTCGATATCCTGGTGGTCGACGAAGCGCACAATGTCGCGCCGTCGACTGCATCCAAGTACGCTCTGGAAAGCCAGAGAACGCGGGCCATCAGGACCATGGCCCCCCATTTCGAGCATAGACTGTTCCTCACCGCCACTCCTCATAACGGCTATCTTGAATCCTTCACCTCCTTGCTTGAACTGCTGGACGACCAGCGATTCGCCAGAACCATCGAGCCCGACCCCAAGCAGTTGCAACGCGTCATGGTCCGTCGTTTGAAAAACGATATTGTCGACGAACATGGCAATCCTGTTTTTCCGGTTCGAAAGTTGGAGACCCTGGACGTCGAATATACAGATGACGAGGGAAAAGCCCATGAGTTGTTGAGTAGGTTCACGGCAAGTCGGCGGAAAAGCGTTCGTGGAACCGCGCATGCCTACGGGACTGAATTCATTCACAAGCTTCTCAAGAAACGGTTGTTTTCCTCCCCCATGGCTTTTGCCGGGACATTGGAAAAATATAGGCTGTCGCTGGAGGCTGGACCAAGGGGTTCTCGGAATGAACTGTTTGACAACAGAATTCTCCGTAAGGCCATCGAACGAGTGGACGAAGACAATGACGACTTCCAGGCAGAAGAGATCCAGCATGAAGCCTTGGAGACTGCTGTACGACTTTCTGTTCCTCTTGCCCCCGAAGAACGGGACATGTTGCGCGAGCTTTCGGATTGGGCCGAAAAAAACAAGAGCAGAGCCGACTCGAAGGCTCGAGCAATCCTGAATTGGTTGGAGAACGAACTCAAGACAGATGGAACGTGGAACGGGAAGCGGGTCATTCTGTTCACCGAGTATCGAGCCACTCACGGCTGGCTCGAGCAGATGCTGGCTGCACACCGCTTCGCTGGAGAACGGTTGATGAGCCTTCATGGTGGAACGGACCCGAAGGACCGGGAAGTGATCAAGGCCGCATTTCAGGCTCATCCCGACATTTCACCGGTACGGATACTCCTCGCGACGGATGCCGCTTCGGAGGGGATCGATCTGCAAAATCACTGCAATAATTTGATTCATGTCGAAATTCCCTGGAATCCGAACGTCATGGAACAAAGAAACGGCAGGATCGATCGGCATGGGCAAAAGGAACCGGAAGTGTTCATCCTTCATCCGGTAGGGAAGGGGTTCGAATACGAGAAGGTCGATGCCATTCGAAATGTTGGCCAGATCGAAGGGGATCACGAATTCTTGATGCGTGCCGTGCAGAAAGTGGCAAACATCCGTGAAGATCTTGGAAGTGTCGGTCCGGTCATCGCTCGGCAAATCGAAGCTGCCATGCTCGGAAAGGGTTCGATCATGGATACAGGAGGCGTGGAGAAGAAAGCGAGGGAAGTGCGTAAGTCCATGGCAGGAGAGAGGAGGCTGAAGGAAAAGATCGCCAATCTTCACGACCGGCTCATGGAGGCCAAGAATGATTTCCACCTCTCCCCCGATCATATATCGAGGGCTGTCGAAACTGCGCTGGAGTTGGCGGGAAAACCTCCTCTGAAGCCGGTTTCACTTCCAGGAGTTCCTGAAAATCCCGTTTTCGAGCCCCCTATTCTACCCGGGTCATGGGGGAAAACACTTGAGGGCCTGAATCATCCCCATACACAACAACCGCGCCCTATCACGTTCGATCACGATGTGGCCAAAGGTCGAGATGACGTGGTCTTGGCTCATCTCAATCACCCTCTAGTCCAGCGGTGTCTTCGCCTGTTGCGTGAAGAGTTGTGGAAATGGGACGACGTCAAGAAATTGCATCGGGTGACGGTCGCGACTGTCCCGAACTCGGACCTGACCAGTCCAGTGGTGATCGTGTGGTCGAGGCTGGTGATCGTTGGGGGAGACCATCACCGATTGCACGAAGAAATCACTCTCTCCGGCGGAGAGTTGAAGCACACCGGGTTTTCCAGAATCACCCGTATCGGTCGTTTGAACGAGCTGGTGGAGCTTTCCTCGCCGGTGGAGCTGGAGCGGCGAACGTTCGAGATTCTGGCCGAACGATTCGAGCGGAACGAGGCAGCCATTCGAGGTACAGTGGAGGCCAGATCCAGGGACAGAATGCGTTTCCTTCAAAACACATTGTCTCGACGCAGGGACACTGAAATTTCCAACATGAATCAGATTCTGGAAGAACTCGATAAAAACATCCGCAAGGAGATGCACGAGGAGACCTTGGAAAAATGGCTGTATTTGCCCATTTACGGTGTCGAAGAGCAGAAACAAATCCAGAAGGACATTCGTTCATTGAAAGCCAGGCTTGCACGCATTCCCGAAGAAAAGGAACTGGAGGCCAAGGCCATTGAAAGGCGGTATGCAGGATTGACCGATAGAACCTTCCCGGTGGCCGTGGCCTTTCTCGTGCCTGAGTCACAAATGGGAGGCTGCTGAAAATGAAGAACATGTCACAGCATACCGAATGGCTCTCGATGATCGAAGTTTCAGGTCCTTTTCTGGCCGTATCCGTACTGGAAAAGGTTTTCCCGCAGGGGCTGGAGTCACTGGAAACATACAGGAAGAAACGCATCCGCTCCGCATACGAAGAATGGCGTGATGCCGTCCAGGAAGACGATCCCCAGCTTCCCGAACTGCACCGGGCTTGGATCGGACTGGTGCTCGACGAACTGCTGGAATACGAGGATTCGGTACTCGAAACCGCATCCGATGAATTTACTTACAAGTCTCCGGAAGGGGATGGCCAATTCAAGCCCGACTTTGTCCTACGGGCAGATGGAGGCAGTTCCCCGATGTTGTTCGTATCCATCATGCCCGAAGGCACGGATCTGGAAAAGGTGAAGATCGGCGATGGCTGGCCGGTTCCGGTTTTCGAACGAATGACCCTGCTGTGCCGGGACAAAGCCGTTCGGCTCGGGCTCGTCACCAACGGCGAGCGCTGGATGCTGGTCAATGCCCCGGTGGGCAGCACCTCTTCTTATGTGTCGTGGTACGCTCGTCTCTGGTTTCAAGAGCCGGTGACCTTGAAAGCGTTTCAGTCCTTGTTGGGCGTGCGGCGCTGGTTCGGTCCCGAAGAAGAGACCCTTCCTGTCATGTTGGAAGAATCTCTCCAGCACCACGAAGAAGTGACGGACACTCTCGGCGAACAGGTCAAGCGTGCCGTCGAGGTGCTCGTGCAATGTCTGGACAAGGCGGACCAGGACAGAAACCGGGAGCTGTTGCATGACGTTCCACCTGCGGAACTCTACGAAGCAGGCTTGACGGTGATGATGCGGCTGGTGTTCGTTCTTTGTGCCGAGGAACGTGGACTCATGCTTCTCGGAGATCAGGTTTACGATCAATTTTATGCAATTGTCACACTGAGAGACCAGCTTGACGGAGAGCGCGTTCAGCATGGTGATGAAATTCTGGAAAGACGGCACGATGCCTGGACCCGGCTGCTTGCCGTGTTCAGGGCTGTCTATGGCGGTATCGAACATGAATCTCTGCGGATGCCCGCATTGGGTGGATCGCTTTTCGACCCGGACCGTTTTCCGTTTCTGGAAGGCCGTGCCAAGGGAACACATTGGCAGGAGACACCAGCACAGCCACTTCCTATCGACAATCGAACCGTGTTGTTGCTGCTCGAAGCGTTGCAGGTCTTGGAACAACGAGGCGGAGCGCTTCTGCTCTCCTACAAGGCACTGGATGTCGAGCAGATCGGACATGTCTACGAAGGTCTGTTGGAACATACCGTTCGCAGATTGAAAAAAGATACCCTTGGGCTGATCGGCTCCCAGAAAGCCAAGAATCCGAACATCGCACTCGCCGAACTCGAATCGGCTCGGTTGGATGGTGAAGAAGCATTGGTATCCATCGTCGAAGCCACCACCTCGAGAAGCAAGAGCGCCATCGGCAACGCACTGGCCAAGGAGGTGGACGACGTCATCTTCGGCAGGATCGTCACGGTCTGCGGTGGTGACATGGAACTGGCCACTCGCCTGAAACCCTTCGCCCATCTGCTTCGAAGCGATGCATGGGGAGAATTCATCGTTTATCGTGCCCATTCTTTTGCCGTCACCCTCGGTGCAGACAGGCGGGAGACCGGTACACATTACACGCCCAAATCCCTGACGGAAAGCATCGTCGAGACCACCCTCGAACCGGTGGCCTATGTCGGCCCGGCCGAAGGCAAGCCGCGTGAGGAGTGGCTGCTGAAGTCATCGACCGAATTGCTGGAACTGAAAATCTGCGATCCTGCCATGGGTTCGGGAGCCTTTCTCGTTCAGGTCTGCCGCTGGTTGTCCGAACGACTGGTCGAAGCATGGGGTAAGGAAGCGGGTCAGGGAAAATTCATCACCGTTGACGGTGTCGCGCTCGAGTCGGCAGGCAGCGCAGAGCCGATGCCGGACTCGCTGGACGAACGGTTGTTGATCGCCCGGCGTCTGGTCGCGGAAAAATGCCTGTATGGTGTCGATCTCAATCCATTGGCCGTGGAGCTGGCCAAGCTTTCCATCTGGCTGATCACGCTGGCCAAGGGCAGACCCTTCGGCTTTCTCGACCACAATCTGCGCTCCGGCGACAGTCTACTTGGACTGCATAAGCTGGAACAGTTGACCAAGTTTTCGCTGCATCCGGAAAAGAAGAAGACCATATCCATGTTTGCTTCCAACATTGAAGCGGCGGTCACTGATGCGCTCACGTTACGCAAACAGCTCCGGGAAACCCCGATTCGGGATATCCGGGACGTTCAATACATGGAGCGGCTGGATCAGGAGGCCCGGCAAAAGTTGGAACATATCGAACACATTGCCGACGCCATGATCGGCGAAGCTTTGGCATCCGGTGGAAACCAGCGAGCGTTGGGTGCCGCCATGGACAACCTGTCCACATGGGCGGCCGCCTATATCGAAGGCGACAACGAGACCGGACGGAAGATCATTGCCGAGGCGAGAAAGTCACTGAGTATAGACCTTCCGGCAGGCAAGCCACCAAGGAAGCCTTTTCATTGGGCATTGGAGTTCCCGGAGGTTTTCGAGCGTGGTGGATTTGATTCTTTTGTGGGTAACCCTCCTTTTCTATGGGCACTAAGGATCTCAATTCGTATTTCAGTGCCATTTAGCCATTTTTTGAAGAGGCAGTGGCCTCATGCTAAAAAGAATGCTGATTTATGTTCATACTTTGTTTTAAGGGCTGCAGAGTTACTAAAGACAAATTGTACCTTGGGCCTCATTACGACAAATTCTATTTCTGAAGCTGACACGAAAGAGACTACCCTTGATTATCTGACAGCCAATGGGGTGTCTCTTTATTCTGCAAATTCAGAAGTTGTTTGGCCAGGTTCTGCAAATGTTCGAGTTTCTAACATTTTTTTATTTAAAGGACAGTGGAAAGGAATTTGGGTACTAGACAAAGAAGTCGTACCTCAAATTTCCACGAGCTTAGAGCCATTTGAAGGTTTAACAACGGTACACACCCTTTGGCAAAACAAGTCAAAATGCTTTAAAGGCTCAGTACCATTGGGCGATGGATTTTTTCTCAGTAATGAAGAGGCAGAACAGCTAATTGGCGCATCAACTACATATACGGATGTTATTTTCCCGTTTATCAACGGACAAGAATTAAACACCTCACCAAAACTTACTCCTGGAAGGAGAGTAATTTATTTCAAAAATTGGAGTTTGGAGGATTGTGAAAAATTTCCACTCGCTCTGGATATAGTTAAGGAACGGGTTAAGCCTGAACGGGATAAAATCATCCCGAAAAACAATATGGCAAAGCAACGCCGTGATTTATGGTGGAAATTTACCGGTCCAACAGTGGAATTGTACGAGGCTATAAATGGACTTAAGCAGGTGTTAGTCGCATCTGCAGTAAGCAAGCATCACATGTTTGCATTTCTACCTGCCTCATACATTTATTCTAACGCTCTAAATGTATTTGCATTCGATGATTTTTCCACATTTTCATTACTTCAATCTTCAGTACATCATACATGGGCCATTACCAATGGTTCAAAACTCGAAAACAGACCACGTTACAATGTATCAGATTGTTTTGAAACGTTTCCTTTCCCTGAATCTTTGACCAGTTTGGGGGACGTCGGGAGAAAATATCATGGACTTCGCGATGCATTACAAGAAGCAAGAAATATTGGTTTAACTGACCTCTACAATTTGTTGCATTTGCCCGAAAACATAGAAGACGATGTTTTACTCTTCCGTGAGCTCCATGTTCAAATGGATGAAGCTGTTGCGGCCGCCTATGGCTGGGATGATTTAGACCTTGGTCATGGATTCCATGAAACGAAACAAGGCATCCGCTTTACCATTTCTGAAGAAGCCCGGCGTGAAGTTCTGCAACGCCTGCTCAAACTGAATCACGAACGCTACGAGGAAGAGGTCGCCCAAGGGCTGCACGACAAAAAGAAAAAGAAGACCTCGACTCCCCGCAAAAAGAAAACATCCCCGCCCAAAGACGACGGCAATATGGATATGTTCAATTTCATGAACGCTTCACCGAAGGGGTCGAAATGATATGGAGGTTTGTAAATGACTGATAATGACAATGTGACTCCCGAACAGACCCCGCCGGTGCCTTCGGGAAGAAATAACAACGCATGGCTGGTGAGGCTCGGTGAAGAAGCCTGCCTCGATGGCTATGTGCTTACCATCGACTTCGGCTCTTCCAGTCTGCGCGGCATCCAGACGGAAGACGCGATGCTGGTCACCGAAGAGCGTGACGGAAAGTTCACCGTGATCGGTGTGGGCCGAGTCTTCAGGAAGCGCTATTCGCTCGAGGACACATCGTTCTATTTCGACGGCTATCTACCTGCATCACCGGCGGCCACACTGGACGAGCAGACAATACCCGTTCCGGAAAACAAGGCACCGATCAATCGGCTGGATTGGGCGCTGTTCGAGAATGCTCTGAAAACGACGACCGGTGCGAGCTGGTCGACTTTTCCTGCTATTTCGGGTGACACTCCTCACGAACAGTCATACCTTCGTGAATTGATGCAGGCAGCCATAATGGATGATCTTCTTGGTCCTGCAAATGGGCCGGAGGAAGAGATTGTCGGCATGAGCGTTCGAGATCGCTATTTGGTCGGTAAACTTGCTCCTCAAAACACGGTTATCGTGGATGATGACGATTTGCCCGGTGCCGGAGGCGATGATGAACAAGAAGGGTCTAAAGAAATCAACGCATCGATCAACCAATCACTTGTACCTTCATCTTTTGGCTTCACTTTTTGTATAGATTCGAGGGTCACCCAGGTCGAGCTCAGGGCCTTCTGGGGACGTTACGAAAGAACGGATAGCGAACGAATCGACGAGAAAAAAGACAAACCGTTTCGGTGCTGGAAGCGTATTCCCTCAGGCGGCACGGCTGTCATTCCGATGGACAGACGGGAGATCGGACCTCTTGTTATAGACAAGAATTGCCCGGAGGTCTTGGTTCAAGGTTCGACCAGTATCCCTTTGGAGAACGGGGATCGGCTCGTCACGCTTTTTTTCGTGAACAATCAAAATTTATCTGAAAAGAGCAAGAATCAAGATCAGATATGGGTCTTTCAGCCGGAGTTGATCGTAAGGGATACTGAAAATAGACCCATATTCAGGAGACGACCGGTTCTTGATTCCGACGGAGCCGATGAGGAACGCGAATCTCTTGAGATGATTTATAGGAAGCAGGTGGAGTTCGCTGTGGGGCATGGCATTTCCGTTCATGCGACCACGGCGGAGAATGATACGGAACATGCTGTCGAAATCAAGACTTCCATCCTTCCTCAATATGAGGTGCCGGTGACGGAAACACCTGGAGTGGCCGAAGAGGATCGCCCGGCAATGCGGCAGATGATTGCGGAAGGTTTTCTCGATATGAAGAACCTTGCACAGTTGGATAGAGACGCTCTTGTCGCCGGACTCGAGATACTGACAGACGACTACGGGCTGTGGATATCGGAACAGAGGGAGCGCATAGGCGTCGATGTCGTTGGTTATGACGGCGTGGCATCGGCGGCCATGGATCGTTGTTCTCAAATTTTGGAGAGGTTGAAAGAAGGAATCGAGACGTTGAAAACGCATGCAGATGCTCTTGAGGCGTTTCGTTTTGCCAACCGCGCCATGGCGCTCCAACGTGTTCGCAGTATGTACGCCTTGCAAACAAGACGTGGTGAGAAGCCTTCCCTCGACACGTTGAACGTTCGTAAAAACAGGTCGTGGAGGCCGTTTCAGTTGGCCTTTATGCTTCTTTCCCTGCCTGCTCTGGCCAATCCCGAGCACCAGGATCGAACAGAGCCTCTGGATGCCTATGCCGATCTTTTGTGGTTCCCGACTGGGGGTGGCAAGACGGAAGCGTATCTTGGGGTTGCCGCTTTCACCATGGCCATTCGGAGATTGCAAGGGAAAATGGGGGGTCTGGATGGAACCCGGGGGCTTGCAGTGATCATGAGGTACACTCTTCGCCTGTTGACCCTCCAGCAGTTCCAACGTGCCACGACCTTGATCTGTGCCATGGAGGTCCTTCGCCGTGAAGATCCCGAAAAATGGGGCTCCACTCCATTCACCATCGGACTTTGGGTCGGGAACCGGGTGACGCCCGGAACGACCGAAGATGCGCATCAGGCCATTCAGAATTTCAGGGACGGAAAACGTCATGGCAGCAATTCTCCGGCTCAATTGACCACCTGTCCGTGGTGTGGAGCCGAGATTGCCGAGGGCCGTGATATCGATGTGAACAAGGATACCGGCCGTACGCTCATATACTGCGGAGACAAACTCGGACGGTGTGATTTTGGACGGAGTGAATCAAGGGGGATGGGAATTCCCGCGCTGGTGGTTGACGATGAAATCTATAGGCATCCGCCAAGCATGTTGATCGCCACGGTGGATAAATTCGCCATGATGGCCTGGCGTGGACAAGTTCGAACTCTTTTCGGCCGTGCGACACAGGAATGCCCCCGGCATGGGCTGCTTTGGCCGGATGCCGGATGTAACGGCAATCACCACGCCAAGGGGAGTCTTCCGAGGGTGGCTGTGAAGGACATCATGCCGATTCGGCCTCCGGATTTGATCATTCAGGATGAGTTCCATCTCATCAGCGGACCGCTGGGAACAATGGTGGGACTTTACGAAACGGCAGTGGATGAACTGTCTACGTGGCAGGTAAACGGCAAGTCGGTTCGACCCAAAGTGATCGCTTCGACAGCAACGGTGCGCAAGGCCGGCGACCAGGTGAACAACGTCTTCTTGAGACAGGTTGCCGTTTTCCCTCCCCATGGTCTGGATGTTGAAGACAACTTCTTTTCGGTTCAACGCCCGATCGATGCCAAGCCTGGGCGACGTTATATGGGAATTTGTTCTCCGGGGAGTTCACGTCCTGCCGTGCTGATTCGGGTGTATGTGGCCATGTTGACGGCTGCTCGATCTCTGTTCGCAAGGTTTGGACAAGCCGTCGATCCGTACATGACCGTTGTCGGCTATTTCAATTCCTTGAGAGAGCTTGGGGGAATGAGACGGCTTGCCGAGGATGACGTCCAGACCCGTGCCTACAGGGTCCAGATGAGCGATGTCAGTCGCCCGGGACTCGAACAGAGGGCTGTCAGAAACGTGGATGAACTGACTTCGCGTGTTTCGAGCAAGGATATACCGAAGAAACTCGATCAACTGGAAGTGAAGTTCAACGCGACGCTGGAGCATGGTAGGTTCGTTTCCAAGTGGCAGCGAGGGGAAACACGGGCCATCGATATCGTTCTGGCCACCAATATGCTTTCGGTTGGGGTGGACGTGAATCGTTTGGGCCTGATGGCCGTCAACGGTCAGCCAAAAAACACTGCGGAGTACATTCAGGCCACGAGTCGGGTCGGGCGCTCCTTTCCTGGGTTGGTCTGCACCGTGCTGACCTGGTCGAAGCCGCGTGACCTGTCTCATTACGAAACCTTCGAGCATTATCATGCAACCTTCTACAAACATGTCGAAGCCCAGTCCGTGACTCCTTTTGCGCCGAGAGCTTTGGACCGTGGGCTGACCGGAACGCTCGTGAGTTTGATGCGCTTGGGGGATGACAAGTTCAATCCAAACCTTGGGGCCATGGCGCTCGATTCCGTCGCCGCGCCGGAAATTGCGAGTGCGAGGGATGCATTGGCGAACAGGGCCAGGAAAGCTACCGACAAGAAAGCAACTCAAGACAATGTCGAGGTCATGGTTTCCGATCGAGCCGACCGCTGGGTGAGGGAGTCGGGCAAGCCTGGTCGTTTGCTGGGGTACGAAAGGGTCAAAGCCAAACAGGGCAAGGGCGTCGTGGCAGCTTTGTTGAAAAAGCCGAGCGTCGCTGCATGGGATGAATTCACGGTCCCGATGTCGATGCGTGAAGTGGAACCCGGAGTGAAGCTGGTCATGGACACAGGTTCCTTGTCGGAGTCTCCCGAGTGGAGAATCAAGACGGCCAGAAGTGCCGATACCGAGGGAGGGGAGGCATGAGCAAAGGTCCAGTACCCGTAGGTGAAGTCAGGCCGAGTCAGCTGTTGTGGACCTATGGCCCCGGTGCCTTGATCGACCTGCCGAACCTGTCCGTGCTCACGATGGGGCTGGACAGATGGGATACCGACAGGTGTACGCTTGTGGAGGAAGCCAGACTGCTGGCCGCAGTTCGTCGTATCCTCGGTCCGCAAGTGTCTCATTTGAGGATTCCGCCGATCATTCAGAATGAAGATGCAAATCCGTTTTCCGCTGAAGGCAAGGTCGGTGTGCCGGTGAGGCCGTTTCCCCGTTTTCTTCGGTGTGTCAGATGCGGATACCTTGGTGAGTACGACAATGGAAATTTTGCCCTCAAGGAAAATCCATTCAGACCGGAATTGACCCATTTCGTACATCGAAACTGCGAGAAAGGTACGGGAACGAAAAAAGAATCCGATGCCGTACCTGTCCGTTTTTTGCTGGCATGTAAAAACGGTCACCTCGATGACTTTCCCTGGCACTGGTTCGTTCATGGTGGACCTTCCGATTGTCGGGGCGTTCTGGTTTTTTACGAGCAGGGAGCCTCCTTGCAGACTGAAAATTTGTGGGTCGAGTGTAAACAATGCGGAGCGAAGAAATCGATGGCCTTTGCTTTTGGAAAAGCAGGAAAGGAAAATTTGCCCGCCTGTAGAGGCCGTCATCCACACCTCGACACGTTCGATTCAGATTGCAACGCGGAGCCTAGAGCGGTGCTCCTGGGTGCGACGAATAGCTGGTTTCCTGTCACGCTTTCGGTGCTCGCGATTCCTTTGGAAAAAAATGAACTGTCACAGTTGATTCTGGATGGCTGGGACTATTTCGAGGACGCCGAGTCTGCGACGGAGATCAAGGCCATCGTGAAAACCTTGGTCAAGACGAGCAGTTTGCCCGGAATCGACAAGTATCAAGTCGACGATATTTGGTTGGCTGTGCAGGATCGCCAGAATGGAAACTCCACAGAAGTCGTTTCCGAGGGGGACATCAAAGGGCCGGAATGGGATGTCCTGATATCTCCGAATCCTCCGACGGATTGGCCGCATTTTCTGAGTAGAAAAGTGGAAAGGCCAGAAGCGTTCACCAATGTCTTGGAGTCGGTGCTGCTTTTGGAACGGTTGAGAGAAGTGAATGCCCTGGTCGGGTATACCCGTGTCGAAGCTCCGGAAGAATCGGCAGATGAAGACGAGCGCCCCCCCATGGCCAGATTGTGCAGAGGTAACCCGACATGGGTTCCTGCAAGCGAGGTTCATGGGGAAGGAATTTTTTTGAGATTCAAAGAAAGTGTGATTTCCGAGTGGGAGGAGCAGGAATCGGTCAAGCGTCGAGACCGAAAAATCAAAAAGGGACATGTTGGGTGGAGAAATGCTCGGCGACTCGATCCGGGAGTCGGTTATCCAGGGATTCGGTATGTCATGCTCCATACGCTCGCCCACTTGTTGATCAGGGAACTGGCGCTCGAATGTGGCTACAACTCTGCAAGCATCCGTGAGAGAATCTACGCGGGGACTGGCGATACACCCAAAGCCGGAATTCTCGTTTATACCGCTGCTGCGGATTCCGATGGAACGTTGGGAGGGTTGGTGGAACTTGGAAAGCCGGAAAATCTCGGTCGACTGATGGAGCAAGCCCTGAACAGGGCGACAGTCTGCTCATCGGACCCCCTATGTTCGGAACACGATCCCAGTGATGACCGCTCACTGCATGCGGCTGCCTGCCATGCCTGCACGTTCGTAGCCGAGACCTCCTGTGAGAGGGGGAACCGGTATTTGGACAGAGCGCTTCTGGTGAGTACCTTCGAGTGTAAAGACGCAGGATTCTTCAAAGATATGACCAAGGACCATTATTGCGTCTCTGAAAACCCAGCTCCCTATGCTCCCACGGAAACGTCATGAATGCCGATCTCTGGAAGGTGGTAGCGGATATCGGTATCGAGTTTCATCCCGATAGGGTCCAAGTGGTTGCAAGAAGAATAGCGTCACTGTCTTCGGTGGACGAATTCTCCAAGGCGGTCACCGCTTCGGGGTCCTCCCAGAGCAAGGCGATGCTGGTTAAACTTCAGCAAGAGTGGAGAAAAACACCTGAAATCACTCCGCTGGAAATTGCGGCCGCGTTGCGCGGGGCATCCGGAACCGCGTCCATCATGGAAAAACGCGAAGCTGTGGAAATGGTCTGGACCGGGCCTTTCACCGGCTTGGTCGCGTCCAGACATACCGAGCAGGTCCTTCTCGAAGTGATAACGTCAGCTCGGCGGAGATTGTTCATTGTCAGTTTCGTGGCCTACGATATCAGTTCGGTTATCGGTGCGTTAAAGGATGCTGTTGGAAGGAATGTCCGAATCGACCTGTTGCTGGAGTCAAGCAAAAGCCATGGGGGAAGGGTCGATATCGACTCCATCGACACCTTCAAGAAAAAAATCCCGTCGGCGAACGTTTACGCTTGGAATGCCGAGTCCAAATCCGGCGGTGATACATGGAGTGGGGCCGTTCACGCCAAATGTGCGGTAGCCGACAGATTCATGGCCTTCATAACGAGTGCGAACCTGACAAGGGCGGCCATGGAGAAAAACATGGAACTCGGAGTGCTTGTCCGAGGGGGGAACTTGCCCGGCATGTTGGAAGATCATCTGGATGCCTTGGTCACAACGAGGATTGTCGAGAAAATTTGATGGATACCGTCGACAGGACGACCCGTTCGAAAATCATGAGGAGTGTCCCCCAGCGGGGAACCTCTCCGGAAATCCGACTACGGAAGGCTTTGCACCGAAGGGGGTTCCGCTATCGGGTCAACGACAAGCGCCTGCCCGGCTCACCCGACATCGTCTTCCCCAGGTACCACGCCGTGCTATCCGTCCACGGTTGTTTCTGGCATCGACATGGATGCAAGTACACAACCACCCCCAGCACCCGAAAAGAATTCTGGGAAGCCAAGTTCAAGGCCAATATCGAAAGGGACAAGAGGAATGAGGAAAAATTGAAGGAGCTGGGATGGAGGGTTTTGGTGGTTTGGGAGTGTGAGATCAAGAATTCGTTGAAGAGTGGTTTGATCGAGCGAGTCGAAAGATTCTTGGTCGGAAAGGGATGAGCACGTAGCGCTGCTCTCCTAAATCCTTTTTCTTGATTTGATGTTGTTGCAAAAAGTCTAAAGTTTCGATTTATTCCCGTTTTTATCCTTATTCTCGATTAGTTAGCGGACTAGTCCCTGGATACGAATCTTCAAACAGCTGTAGCATGATCTCCAGCCATTACCGCACGATTGCAATGATAACGGCTTTCCGCTATATATTGAATGAAGTCAGTCCACGGACAATACCTACTGCCCCGCACGTGAAGTGCGTAATATGAGAAATCAGGGGCGGTAGGTTTTTTCTTATGGTTCAAATATCCAACGGAGTTCAATCTGCTAATAAGGTGGACCCCCCTTTGCCAAACTTTATCCCCGGATGGTTGCTCGGTGTTCATCAGCGGTTCCATGTTTTGTGATGTCTTCCGCGATTAGAACCAGGAGACGCTAAAAATGATACATTTCAACAAGCTTGATCTATTAAAACAAGAGCTTGATTCATTCCGCCCACTGCCGTCAGAGATCGTATCTGCAGAATTGGAAGCCCCTGAACAGCTGGCTTCGTTGTTGAATGCTGAAATTGAAACTGGTTGGCCTCCAGGTGAATATGACCGAGATGCTCAAGAGTTCGTTCGAGATCGCCTTCAAGGCGGAGGCCTATCAGCGGTTGGTATATTTGGCATCCAACTTGGTATAATCTCCATCCCATAAAAAAATGATCATCCGGAGTTGTCCCCCGCCTGTCCGGAAACAGACGGGGGGAGTAATTAGAACCGTTCAAAATCGTCCCTGTCCATTCCTTCCTGCATGTTCAGGCTGATGCAGGATTGTGATTAGAACATAACGGGCATTATTGGGTAGACAGAATGGAGAAAGTGCTTGGTAGAGTCTATACAAGGCGTGTGTGTTATCCGAAGTCTTAATTCAGATTCTTAGACGTCATAACCCATTTTAAACCAGTTGACAGTCCCCCAAGGCACGGTTAAATACATACTTCTGAACTTGAATAATACCTACCGTCCTCCATGGTTTCATGGGTAACACGCGAAAGCGGGGGCGGTAGGTTATTTTTTTGGGGGAAAAACCATGAAAGAGTTCAGCAAACCAGCCTTGACCGTATCTGAGCAGATCGAACTGCTGAAAAACAGGGGATTGGTCATCCCGGACATCACCAGGGCAGAGCGCTATCTGCAGACCATCGGCTATTATCGCCTCTCCGCATATTATATCCCCTTTCAGGCGCAGAAAGACCGGTTCAACCCGGACACCACTTTTGATAATATTCTGAGTCTTTACATCGCAGACCGAAAGCTCAGAATTCTGGTCATGGATGCCTTGGAGCGGATAGAAATCGCCGTACGAACCAGCATATCCAATGTCATGAGCGAGCGTCTTGGACCACATTGGTACCTTGATGCGCAGCATTTCACCCCCCAATACAGGCACGATGAATTCCTCGAAAATGTGGCCACATGTACAGGTCACAAAAGAGCCTCCAGAAGAAACACCTCGTGTTCTCACTATTTTCGAACATACTCATCCCCGGACCTTCCTCCTTCATGGATGGTCATCGAAGTTCTTCCACTGGGCACATGGTCCAGGCTCTATGCAGCTATTCGCGAAGACTCCCTACGTAAAAAAATCGCCAAGCCGTTTGATTTCTATTTCAAACATTTCTCATCCTGGCTCCATGCCCTGACCCTGATCCGCAACAATGTGGCACATCATGGCCGGTTCTGGAATCACGCGTTTCCTCCCAAGGCCAAAAATCCGGTCCGCTACACCCACGAACATATCGACCCTGGCACCCCGTATTTTTCCCTGGCAGTGGTGCAAACCATGCTCAAGCGAGTTGCGGCGGGCTCTTCATGGTCTGATCGCCTAGCCACTCTCCTCGCCTCCTGGCCCCTGGATATCCACAACCATATGCGTATTCCCCGGAATTGGCGTGACCTACCCTTTTGGCACCCTGATGCCCAATATTGATATGGTGCTGATACATCCGCTAATCGGGGAGTACAGCTCATTCGAGACTAACCGTCATGTCCTCTCTTGGGGGCGCTGGCGCTATTGAGGCAGACAAAAGGATCCGGGCAGACATAAGGTCCGCCCCTTGTATGTTAGTTCCAAGCCAAATAGAGGTCAGAGTACACAAGCCAGAAAACAGACAAAAAAATTCTTGCCTTCGAACAGAGTATCTACGGAGGGGGATACAGCCCAAAAGGAGCATGCACATGAGCGAAGTATCCATAGGCATTCTGGTGATGGTCGTTTTTGTCGGATTTGTGATCTGGAAGAACAAGGGCAAACCGAAAAGAGAGGAGACCACACAGGACAGGATGAATGCGCAGTGGTGGGCCGAACAGGAACAGGAGCGCAAGGAGGGGCCGGTGATTGTCAGGGCGGACGGTGACGATAGAGACGATAGTGACGATTGAGGGGGGAATTATAAGCTGGCCCCCCTCCTTTGCCAAACTTTATCCCCGGATGGTTGCTCGGTGTTCATCTGCGGTTCCATGTTTTGTGATGCCTGCCGCGATTAGAACCAGGAGACGCTACAAATGATACATTTCAACAAGCTTGATCTATTAAAACAAGAGCTTGATTCATTCCGCCCACTACCATCAGAGATCGTATCCAATCTTCATGAGGATCTGGTGCTTCGTTGGACCTATCATTCAAATGCAATCGAAGGCAATACGCTGTCACTGAAGGAAACCAAGGTTGTCCTGGAAGGTATCACGGTTGGCGGGAAAACCATGCGGGAGCATTTTGAAGCGATCAACCACAGGGAGGCCATTTTTTTTGTGGAAGATCTGGTCAGAAAAAACGAGCCGTTCTCTGAAGGGCAGATTAAGTCTATCCACCAATTGATCCTGAAAAACATCGATGACAAAAATGCGGGTGTCTATAGAAAAACAAATGTCATTATTTCAGGTGGCGAGCATGTGCCGCCCGATGCCCTGCACGTAGAAAGTGAAATGAATAGATTTATCAACTGGTATCAAACCGAGGGGGCATCGTTCCATCCGGTAGAAAGAGCGGCCCGTGTTCATGCTGATTGTGTGAAAATCCATCCCTTTGTTGACGGCAATGGCAGAACATCACGGCTGCTGATGAATCTGGAATTGATGAAAAGCGGGTTTCCGCCCGCTGTCCTGCCTGTGGAAAAGCGATTGGAGTATTACGAAGCTTTGGATACCGCCCATAGGAAAAATGATTATAAACCGTTTTTGATGCTTATTGCGAATATTGTGGAATCGGGATTCAAACCCTATTGGCATGCATTGGGTGTAATCCGCTAATGCGGCCGAGCCGCAGTTTTAGGTTTTATGATTTAGGATTTAAGTTCAAGCGGTTATGGAATTTTCTTGTTTTTTATGGCAGACTTTCACGAGTAAGGTACTAAATATATTTAAGATAAGCGAAAAATATCTCTCCCTGATCCCGGCTTTGCAGCTTTTGAATGACTTGGGATCTGAATTTCTGAAAGCAGCTAAAGCGCTTCGCAACCGGCTTGATCGGGGAAAGAGCGTTTCAGCAACTGGCTGCGGTCGATGAGTCCCGGTCAAAGGGAAAAATCGGAGTATCTATTCAGTAGGGTTGAAACGGATGTCGTAAGCACGTCATCCCGGCGCAGGCCGGGATCTCCAGGGTCTCGGGCATTGTATGTCGAACAAGCAGCTGCCCAGTCGAACAAGATCCCGGATCAAGTCCGGGATGACGATCAAAGATGACCTGCGTCTTTTGGGCGACTTCTGAATAGTTACAAATCGGAAAAAAGAAGCTCAGTCCCCTCTGTGCTGTCGAGTTTTTTACCGCCTCTCCCCGCCTTTTCTGTGCACTGTGCACTGCGTACTGCGCACTTCAGTTCTCCTTTTATTCCTCTTCCATTCTCTTTTTCACCTCTTCCATTCTCTTTTTCACCTCTTCCACCCGCTGATTGTAGAAATCTATGACCGCCCTTCTTGGAAGCATGCCCAGCAAGGTATAGGGGTCGCCTTCCTTGACCACGGGCAGACTGTCGATGTTTCTGATGGTCAATCTGCCCAGCACGGTATTCAGGTCTTCGCTCGGTGTGGTGGCGATGATCTCCTTGGTGCCGATGTCGCCCATGACTACCAGATCGTCCAGATTCTTTTCGAACAGGATCTCCCGGATATCTGTGGACGAGAAAATGCTCACGAACCGGTTCTGCTGATCCACGACAGGGAAATAATGCTGCTTGGTGTGGCTGAAAATCTCCTTGAAGGTGGACATGGGCATGTCGTCCCGGACCAGAGTCGGCTGAACGAAGCGCTCCTTGAGATCGCGAACCCGGATGGTTTCCAGGACATCGACGAAGAAATCTCCCGCATGGGCCGGGGAGTCGATCTTGTTCTGCACCTGTTTGATATAGATGGTGTATCTCCTGGAGATCATGTAGGCGATGGAACAGACCAGGAGGCTCGGCAGGAGCAGGTGATAGGAGTTGGTCATCTCGCTGATGAAGATGATCGTGGAGATGGGGGTGTTGGACACGGCCGTGAAAAATCCGGCCATGCCCACGACTACGAAGGCGCCGGGATGGCTGACCATTCCGGGAATGATCATGTTGGTCACTTTTCCCACAACCCCTCCAACCGCCCCGCCGATGACCACGGAGGGGCCGAATACCCCGCCTGAGCCGCCTGAGCCGATGGTGAAGGATGTCGTCAGGATCTTGCCGATGCAGATGGTCAGCAGAAAAAAGATGGTCAGCTCGTTGTTGATGGCCTGCTGCATGTAGCCGTAGCCAAAGGACAGGGTCTGGGGGAGGAAGAATCCGATCATCCCGGTGAGCAGTCCGCCTATGGCCGGTTTGATGTGATTGGGGATTTTCCATTTTCGAAAAAGTCCCGTGACTCCGTAAAAGGAGCGCACATAGAGCCAGCCGAACCCGGCCACGACAAAGGCCAGGATGGTGTACGGGAAGAGCTCCACGGGGTCTTGAAAGGTGAAGCCCGGGGAGTGGAACAGAGAGCCCCATCCAAAGACTGAACAGAACACGCAATAGGCGACCACCGAGGCCATGCCCGAGGGGATGAGCACCTCGGGTTCGATGTCCGGGTCCTTGTACAAAACCTCGGCCGAGAACAGGGCGCCTGCCAGGGGGGCCCTGAAAATGGCTCCAATGCCCGCGCCCATGCCTGCTGCCAGCATGATCCGTCGTTCGCGGCGGGAAAGTTTGAGTTTGGTGGCCAGAAAGGATCCGAATCCGGCTCCGATCTGGGCGATGGGACCCTCGCGGCCGCCCGATCCCCCGGAAGTCAGGGTGATGGCCGAGGCAATGGTCTTGATCACAGGAACCCGCGCCCGGATGAGCCCGCCCTTGTTGTGATAGGCGTCGATGGCCGCATCCGTACCGTGCCCTTCAGCCTCGGGGGCAAAGGTATAGACGAGAAATCCGCTCAATAGCCCGCCGATGCAGGGCAGAATGAGGAGCATGTACCGAAGAAGTTCATTCTGGGGCTGGGCAAGCATGGAATGCTCGCCGGCCGGGGAAGGCGGATGGTAGCCGGCCAGCTGGTGCATGAAAAAATGAAACCCCAGATCGCAGAGAACATGAAAGATCATGGCTCCGAGACCGGCAACCAGGCCGATCCCCATACAATACAGGGTCCATTTGCCGACAACTGAAAAGGTTGTCTGGGTGTCTGTATTCGGCATATGCAATCCTTAAGGCTTCGAGAAGGTTTCAGACACGATTTTTTAGTAACTCATCCTGATTGTTAAAACATATTCCGGCCCATGCGCCAAGTGCGGATTTTTTGACATCCAGAGGATCATCTACTAAACAAATACGTTTCTTTATTTACTGGAGGCTGCCCTTTTCTTTCCCCCCTTTTACAACATCCTGTCATTATGTCTAAAATTCAAAAGATCAAAGGGTTTGCCGATCTGTTTTCCCCTGAAAGCGACAAGTTCGTATTCATGGAGCAGACAGCGCGGGAAATTTTTTCCAGATACGGCTGCCAGGAGGTCCGGCTCCCCCTGGTGGAAAAGACCGAGCTTTTTGCCCGGTCCATTGGCGAGGAAACCGATGTGGTCCAGAAGGAGATGTACACCTTTCCGGACCGCAAGGACCGTTCGCTGACCCTCAGGCCCGAGGCCACTGCCGGTGTGATCCGGGCCTTCATCGAGAACAAGATCTACTCCCACAACCCCGTCGCCAAACTGTTCACCAGCGGCCCCATGTTCCGGTACGAACGTCCTCAAAAAGGCCGTATGCGTCAATTCCATCAGATCAATGTGGAAATTGTCGGGACAGACGCTCCCCAGGCCGACGCCGAGCTCATGTTCATGGTCTGGTCGTATCTCAAGGCGCTTGGACTGGACAAGCTGTCCATCGAGATCAATTCTCTGGGGTGCAGGGCGTGTAGACCGGTCTTTCATGATCGGCTGAAGGCTTTTCTGAACGGGCTGGATCAGTCGCAGCTTTGTGAAGACTGCCAGCGGCGGGCGGCCACCAATCCGCTGCGGGTGCTGGACTGCAAGGTCCCGGCCTGTCAGGAATTGGTCAAGGATGCCCCCAGGATCAGCGATTCCCTGTGCACTGAATGCAGGGAGCATTTTGACACGGTTCTGTCCATTCTGGATCAGGCCGGACTTGCCTATATGCATAATGATCGTCTGGTCCGCGGTCTGGATTATTATCAACGGACCACCTTCGAGGTGGTTTCCACCGATATCGGCGCCCAGTCCTCCGTGGCGGGAGGAGGGCGCTACGACGGCCTGGTCGAGCAGCTCGGCGGTCCGGATCTCCCGGGACTGGGATTTGCCTGCGGCATGGAACGCCTTGCCCTGCTGCTGGACAGAATCGGTACTCCCCAGCTCGATTTCTTTTTGGCCGTTTTGGACACGCAGGCCCTGAACAAGGCGATGCTTATCGCCCAGAATCTTCGGGACAAGGGGTTTTCCGGGGAGGTCAGTTTCGAAACCAAGAGTGTCAAGAGTCTCTTGCGCCAGGCCAACAAACTTGGGGTCAAGACCTGCCTGCTACTCGGTCCCGAGGAATTGGAAAAAGATCAGATCATCGTCAAGGACATGGCCACCGGAGCCCAGAAGGCGGTCGGCCAGAAAGATCTGGAACAGGCATTGGGGCTGCAATGTTAGGGAAAAAAGTACGCAGCGCACAGTACGCAGTGCGCAGGAGATAGACGAAGTGCGCAGCGCACAGTACGCAGTGCGCAGTTGAAGGCGATTTTGGGTCGGGTGGCAATCCTTCTTTGGTGACTTTCTGATCAGGGGGATAGAGCCTTCATGGATCTCTGATCTCCCCTCGGACGAGGACCTGACACGTGCCCTCTCAAAATTCTTAACATATCGAAATCTCTCAAATCTCCAAAATTTCTCAACTCTCTAAAATCACTAAAATTTCTCAAATCTCTTAAATTTCTTAAATTTCTAAAATTTGCATTTCAACAAACGCAACTGAAGAATTACATATCATTTATCGTATATCATATTATTTCATATCCCTATTTCCATCCTTCATCTTTCAAAAAAGGCATTTTCATGGACGAACGACGCACTGATTTGCAAATCGATATATTGGACGGCTGGAAGCGAACCCATACCTGTGCGCAGCTTTGCGCCGGAGATGTGGACCAGGAGGTCTGCCTCATGGGGTGGGTTCAGTACCGGCGGGATCACGGCGGGATCATCTTTATCGATCTGAGGGACAGGACCGGTCTGACCCAGATCAAATTTTCCCCGGAAGAACACCCGGAGATTCATGATAACGCGGGCCATCTACGCACGGAATTCGTGCTTGCGGTCAAGGGTACGGTTCTGGCCCGTCCCGCAGACATGATCAATCCGCATATGGCAACGGGCGAGATCGAGGTTCTGGTCAAGGAATTCAAGCTGTTGAATACGGCCAAAACCCCCCCCTTTCTCATCGAGGACCGGATCGACGTCTCTGAAAATCTGCGTCTCAAATATCGGTATCTGGATCTGCGCCGCCCCAAACTGGCCAGGAATCTCATCCTGCGCCACAAGACCACCCAGAGCGTCCGGCGGTATCTGGACGGGTTGGACTTTATCGAAACAGAAACACCCATCCTCACACGAAGCACCCCTGAAGGGGCACGGGATTTTCTGGTTCCCAGCCGGGTCAATCAGGGTTCCTTCTATGCCCTGCCCCAGTCTCCCCAGCTGTTCAAGCAGCTGCTCATGGTCGGTGGTCTGGAACGGTACTATCAGATCGTGAAATGCTTTCGTGACGAGGATCTGCGTGCCGATCGCCAGCCCGAGTTCACCCAGATCGACATCGAGATGTCTTTTGTGGAGGAGCAGGACGTCATGACCATGGCCGAAGGCATGATCCAGGCCGTGTTCAAAGAGACCCTGGGTGTGGAACTTCCGGCCTCCTTCGAACGGATGACCTATGACCAGGCCATGGCAACCTATGGGGTGGACAAGCCCGACCTGCGTTTCGGCCTTCCCCTCACAGATGTGACAGCCATTGTCCGCGGCTCGGGATTCCGTCTCTTTGCCAAGGCCGAACTGGTCAAGGCGATGAAGGTCGAGGGCGGTTCGGTTCTTTCCAGAAAGGAGATCGATGATTATACGGATTTCGTGCGCATCTACGGTGCCCAGGGACTGGCCTGGATCAAGATCAAGGAAGACGGCTGGCAGTCACCCATTGCCAAATTTCTAAGCGACGAGGAACGTGCCGGACTCACCGAGGCCCTGGGGCTTGCGCCCGGGGATATTGTCTTTTTCCAGGCCGGAGCTCCAGATATGGTCAATGCGGCGCTGGGCAATCTGCGCCTCAAACTTGGGGAGCGTTTTGACCTCATTGCCAGGGACGCGTACCGGTTTGTCTGGATCACGGATTTTCCCATGCTCGAATGGAATGCGGACGAAAAACGGTGGAACGCCATGCATCACCCCTTCACCTGTCCCCAGGACGGCCATCTGGAACTTCTGAAGACCGATCCGGGCAAGGCCCGAGCCAAGGCCTATGACATGGTCTTAAACGGCAACGAGATCGGGGGAGGTTCCATCCGCATCCATTCCGCTGAATTGCAGCAGGAGGTCCTTGCGGCGCTAGGGATCGGCGAGGAAGAGGCCGAAGACAAATTCGGATTTCTGATCCACGCCATGGAGTACGGTGCACCCCCGCACGGCGGGATCGCCTTTGGTCTGGATCGAATGATCATGCTTCTCGGGGATGTCGCCTCCATCAGGGACGTGATTGCCTTCCCCAAGACCCAGAAGGCCACCTGCCTGCTCACTGACGCCCCGAATTTGGTGGATCGGGCACAACTCAGGGAACTGGGCATCCGGCTTCGGGAAACCCAGAAAAACGAGTAGCTACGCAGGTGCATGTTTCAAGAATTAGAATTTCGGATTTAAGAAATTTAAGAGATTTAAGAGATTTAAGAGATTTAAGAAATTTAAGAGATTACAGGCGGTTGATATGCGGGTCGTCAATTTCTTAAATTCTCTCATTTCCAAAATTTGTTGCTCAGCACTCAGATTCAGCGTTATATTTTAGAGTGTTGCAGCATCAAAATTTTGACCTTCATAGCTACAAGAGTGAATACAATGAGCAAGAAAATCGTAACCTATCCTGATCCGATTCTGGCCCGCAAGAGCGGTGTGATTTCAGATATTACCGAGGAAATTCGCACCCTGGCCGATGAAATGGTCGAGACCATGTACGCCAATGACGGGATCGGCCTGGCCGCCCCCCAGGTGGGCGAGAACCTCCGGCTGGTGACTGTGGACATCTCCGGTCCCAAGGAGCGTAAGGATCTGCGCGTTCTGGTCAATCCGGTAATTGTCGAAAAAACCGGATCCACAGAATCCGAGGAAGGATGTCTGAGTGTGGTCGGCTACCGGGCCAAGGTGAAACGGTCCGCCTGGGCCGGGATCAAGGGACTCGACCTGGATGGCAATCCGGTCGAGTTCGAGGCCGAGGATCTCATGGCTATCTGTCTGCAGCACGAGATCGACCATCTCGACGGGGTGTTGTTTATCGACCGTATCAGCAGGCTCAAGCGCAACCTTTACGAAAAGAAACTCACGAAATGGCTGAAAACCAAACAGCGCGACGCAAAAAAATAGTTTTCATGGGCACGCCCGGATTTGCGGCCGTGATCCTTACTGACCTCCTCGCCTACCAGGGCGGGGAGGTCGTTGGTGTGTACACCCAGCCGGACCGTCCCTGCGGCCGCGGACAGGTCTGCAAGCCGTCCGATGTCAAGAAACTGGCCCTGGAAAAGGGGCTGCCCGTCTATCAGCCGGAGAATTTCAAGCAGGAAGAAGACCGTCAAACGCTGGCCGATCTCGAACCCGATCTTCTGGTGGTCGCTGCCTATGGCCTCATCCTGCCCCAATCGGTTCTGGACATCGCCCCCATGGGCGCGATCAACGTGCATGGGTCGCTCCTGCCCAAGCTGCGCGGGGCCGCTCCCATCCAGCGGGCGATCATGAACGGGGATCATGTCACCGGGATCACCATCATGCAGATGGAAAAGGGACTCGATTCCGGCCCTATTCTGTTGCAGCGGGCCATGGGAATCGGGATTCACGATACGGCCGAGTCCCTGCATGACGATCTGGCCGCCATGGGCGGCAAGCTGCTGGTGGAGGCTCTGACCAAGCTGGACCAGGGTCGCATCCATCCCAAGATCCAGGATGATGCTCTGGCCACCTATGCGCCCAAGCTCCAGAAATCTGAAGGGCTGGTGGATTGGAACCGGACCGCCCAGACGATTCACGATCAGATTCGGGGGCTTTTCCCCTGGCCCGGGACCTGGTTTTCCTGGGAACGCAGACCGGGAAAGACGGTCAAGCTGACCCTCTATCCGGGACGCATCGGTGATCCCGTGGAGCCGGGCACCACGCCCGGAACCTTCCAGGGCATGCGCGGGGACATGCTGGCCATTGCCTGTGCAGATCGGGAGTACCTCCTGCCGAGGATCAAGCCCGCCGGGGGCAAACCGCTCGATGGAAAGAGTTTTTTTTGCGGGTATCTGTCTTCGACGTGTTGAGAACTCTCCGGATAGAGGATATACGATAGCCCATGCCCAAAAAAGATCAGAATCTCCTTGCCCTGGAAGACGCCATTGAATCCACGTATGTGGCCAAGAAGCGGCTGTTCATAGGCCTGATCACCGGGACATCGGTCCTCATCTGCCTCATTCTGATTTTTTTGTGGCTTGTTCCCACGATCGGCCTTTCGACCATTCATCCCGTTGTTCCCTGGATTTTCGGGCTGCTCATCCTTGTTGCTATTCTGCTGGTCGCCTGGTCCTCTATTGCTCTTATCCTGAACATCCTTCTGGGAAGAAAGATTTTTTTCTCGCACAGGATGCGCGGGCTGACCATCAAGCTTTTCCTGCCTCTGATGACCATGCTCGGGAGGTTCCTGAATATTCCCAAGGCCAAGATCCGGGCTTCGTTCATCAAGGTGAACAATGAACTGGTGCTCGGGGAAAAGAAGCGTTACCGGCCTGACGAGATGCTCATGCTCATGCCCCATTGTCTGCAGAACAGCCGGTGTAAAATCCGGCTGACCTATAATATCTACAACTGCAAACGGTGCGGCAAATGTCCCATTGCCGGACTCTTGAACATGAGCGATGCCTATGGGATCAAACTGGCCATTGCCACGGGCGGGACCATTGCCCGGCGTATCGTGGTCCAGAACAGACCCAAATTGATCATCGCCGTGGCCTGCGAACGGGATCTCTCGAGCGGCATCCAGGATGTCTATCCCCTGCCCTGCTTCGGCGTGCTCAATCAGCGCCCCCATGGTCCCTGTCTGGATACCCAGGTGCCGCTCGAGCATGTGGAATGGGCGATCAAACGGTTTCTCAAAAAGGATGCGGACTGTGAACATGAAGTGCGCAGTGAAAATGAAGTGCGCAGTACGCAGTGCGCAGGGCGCAGTAAGGACGCGTCTCGCGGCTGATCCGCGTAGTCGGATACTCTTTCATGTTCCATAGCCTTTGCGGCTTTTTGCTGATCGTATCAGAATGTCGTCCACGACGTGATCAAGATTTCGTCTCCAACCTCCCAACATCTTTTTCTGCGCACTGAGCACTGCGTACTGAGCACTGCGTACTGCGCACTTTCTTATGTCCTTAAAATCCCTCCCCCTCTCTCTCCTTCCCCCTGCGCGGCGGGTTGCTCTGCAGACCGTGTATCGCTGTCTCTTCAAGAATCAGGATCTTCAATTCGCCCTGGATCAGGCCATTTTTTCGGGCGACCTGTCTCAACGCGACACCGGGCTGGCAACGGAGCTGGCCTATGGGTATCTGCGTCACAAGACGCGAACGGATTTTCTGGTTGCATCCTTTTTGAAATCTCCTGAAAAACTTCCCCCCCCCCTGCTGCTTGTGCTGGGACTTGCCGGGTATGAACTCGTCTGTATGGACAAAATCCCCGCCTATGCCACGGTGGATTGGGCGGTGGAATGGACCAAGAAGCATCTGGGGAGAAAGCTGGCCGGCGTGGGCAATGCCGTGCTTCGAAGGATCGGAGAACTCGGAAAAAGCGGCCTGGAGCCGGACTTTTTTCAAACAGACCGACCCGATACGATCACCTTCCTGGCCCGTTACTATTCCTGTCCGCAATGGATCGTGAAACTGTGGCTGGAAAGGTATGGTCAGGAAAAGACAACGGGTTTTCTCGCGGCCTCCGTGTGTCGCCCGGCCCTGGGATTGCGGTGTGCGTCAGAAACGGATGCAGAGATACTGGAACGGGATTTCAAAGATACTCTGCTAGGGAGGAATGGCCATGCCCTTGCATTGGAGCGGACACCAGGCAACCTGGACGCATTGCTTAGGGAGGGCCGGATCATCCGCCAGAGCTATGCGGCTCAAATCGCCTTGCATGGGCTTACGCCGGCTTCATGGCCGACACCTGTCTGGGATGGCTGCTGCGGCCGCGGGGGAAAGAGTCTGGCCCTGTTCAGTCAGGGGATCGCGCCTGTATGGGCCAGCGACATCCACACGACCCGGCTGGCCGGATTTTTGCGGGAATGTAAACGAACCGGAATATCTATCCCCATCTTCCGTGCCTCGGCCAAAGACACGCCACCGTTTCGCACAACTCCACAAACCATCCTCCTGGACGTACCCTGCTCCGGCCTGGGCGTTCTCTCTCGTCGTCCCGACAGCAAATGGAAACGAACCCCCAGGGATGTGGCCGCATTGGTACAAACCCAGTGGGCCATCCTGGAGAATGCCTGGAACACCCTGCCCACGGGAGGAGTCCTCGCCTATCTCACCTGTACCCTGAACCCGGCCGAAAATCAGGATCAGATCGCATGGCTCTGCCGCGAGCAGGGAAATGGGGTCGTGATCAGGGAATATGAAACAGGAAGGGATGAAGGATTCGGGGAGTTTTTTTACGGGGCGACGATCAGGAAAAAGTAAGGGAGGCGGGAGAAAGGGAGTCGGGAGAAAAGTGCGCAGGACGCAGGAAAGGCGGTGCAGAAGGGAAACGGGAGAAAGGGAGGCGGGAGAATGGATTCGACAGCACAGCCCGGCTTCAAAAGTGACATTTTTTTAGGATTCGACACCATGCAGCGTAAAAGTCAGTTTCGTTCCTGGGAACGCCGAGCGTCTGCTCGGCATCGCTCGCTGTGGTCGACTGGCAGGCTCTCCAACAATAGCGGTACAGGCATACGTATCCCCCAAAATGCCGACCAGACGGTCGGCGTTCCAAGAGGAACAACCATCACAACCGCCTTTCTCCGCGTCACAGCGCCTTTGCGTGATTCTGCCCTTATCATTTCTCAGACGTGTCCAGGCAGCCTCTGAAATCCGACCAGCGTTCGATCTTCAGCTTTTTGGCCAGTCTCTCCATCTTATCCGCCAGGGAAAAGGCAAAATTCGCATTGGTGAACGATCCCGTGCCCACCTGTACGGCGTGGGCCCCCACCAGAATGAACTCCAGGGCGTCCTCGGCGCTTACGATTCCCCCAAGGCCGATGACAGGGATGGCAACCGCCCTGCAGGTCTCATACACCATGCGCAGGGCCACCGGATGGATGGCCGGTCCGGACAACCCCCCTGTCACATTGCCTAAAAGGGGTTTGCGTGTTCGGATGTCCACGGCCATGCCGGTGAGGGTGTTGATCAGGGAAAGTCCGTGGGCCCCGCTCGCTTCCACGGCCCGGGCGATGATCGTTATGTCCGTGACATTGGGGCTCAGCTTGACGATGACGGGCTTGTTCCCGGCCCGACGGCAGACCGCCTCGGTCACCCGGGCCGCCTGGTCCGGATCCTGACCAAAGGCCGCCCCGCCCTCCCGGACATTGGGGCAGGAGATGTTCACCTCCAAAGCGGCAACCCCCTCCTCTACAGCCAGAATTCCGGCCAGCTCGGCGAAATCCTCGCAGCTATGGGCATAGAGATTGGCAATTACCGGGGTCTTTTTCCAGGGCAGGACAGGAAGCTTGTCCCGCAGAAAGGATTCCACCCCGACATTCTGCAGCCCCACGGCATTGAGCATCCCGCACGGGGTCTCGGCAATCCGCGGGGAAGGGTTGCCCTTTCTTGGGGCCAGAGAAAGTCCTTTGACCACAATCCCGCCGAGCCGGGCAAGATCCCCGAACTGGGCCAGCTCAACGCCATAGCCAAAGGTTCCGGACGCCGTGATCACGGGATTCTTGAGTTTGAGACCGGCAAAATCGACGGAAAGGTCCATGGAGATATCCTCAAGTGCGCAGTGCATAGGACGCAGTGCGCAGTTTTTTTTGATTTTGACTGTGAATAGCCTGGCAGCATCCCGGTCTCTTGCTTACCGCGCCTTGTTTCTCATTTTTTTCTGCGCACTGCGCACTGTGTACTGTGTACTCTCTGTTGCACTGCGTACTTTTTTATTCTTTTCCGAACAATACCGCGCTTTCGTCGGGATGGATCATGCCCATGGCGGTCATTCTGACCCGAACGAAGCGGTAGTCTCTGATCAGCGGATAGATGAGCAGGATGCGCAGGAGCACTTCCCACAGGGGTTTGCCCAGGACCGACTGGAACCGGGGTTCCCACCACCGGTTGTTCACCCCGAAATGGCGGGTCCGAAGGATCAGATGCAGCCCGATGCGCCAATGGGCCAGGGCAAAACGCAGTTTTCTGTAATCAATCATCTCTGTTTCCGTATGTGATGGTGTCCCTGGCGCATCAACTGCGCACTGCGTCCTGTGTACTGCGCCCTTCCGCCTTTCCCAGCTCCCTGGCCAGGATCATGCCCTTGGTGCCGCCTCCGGCCATGCGGGCGAGTTCGGTCAGGATCTCTTCATCACCAAGACGCCTGCACAGCGTATAGGTCTTGCCGTCGCGCACCTGCTTCTGGATATAGAAATGACGCTCGGCCATGGCCGCCAGCTGGGGCCAGTGGGTGATCAGGATGACCTGCTGGCGTCCGGCCAGATCCCGGATGCTCGCGGCGACCTTGTTCAGGGTGATGCCCCCGATCCCCGAATCCACTTCGTCAAACAGCAGGGTGGGCATCTCCCGCTCCGCCCGGAGGCCGACAACGGCGAGGAGAAAGCGTGAGAGCTCCCCTCCTGAGGCGATCTTGTCCAAAGGCTGGGGCGGTTGACCGGGATTGGGGACCCAGAAGATACGCGGGCGATCTTCAAAGATGTCTGGGTGGATCTCCTTTTTTTCGATTTCAAAGACGATTTCGAGTTTATCCGAGAACCCCAGATCCTTGAGGCGTTCTTCCAGCCGTTCTTTGAGCAGGGCCGAGGCCTTTGAACGGGCCATGTTCAGCTGCGAGGTGGAGACCGTGAGCTTTTCAGCCAGGGCGGTTCGCTTGCGTTCCAATTGGGTGAGTTCCAGCTGGCTTTGGTCGAGAAAGGCGATGTTCTCCTCGATTTCCTGCTCCAGTTCGAGAATCCGGTCCAGGGATCGCTTGAGGCGGCGCTGGAGCTGGGCGAGTTTCCACAGTCTGGACTCGATGGCCTCCAGCCGGTTCTGGTGCTCGAAATCCATGGGTTCGCCGCGCAGCTCCCGGTCGAGTTCCACAACCGACTGCCGTGCCTCTTCAAGATTCGAGGCATATTGATCATACCGCTCGTCCAGTCCGGCCAGCCGCTGCACATGGCCCTGCAGCACCCCCAGCCCTTCCAGCAGGGAAAACTCCTGCCCGTTGATGACATCGAGAGACTGGTGGATCATCTCCCTGGAATCCGCCTGGGCCTGGATGATCCGCTTCTCGGCCAGCAGGGCCTCTTCTTCGCCTTGTTTGGGACCGACCTTTTGGATTTCACCCTGCTGATATTCCAGAAAATCACGTTTTTCCTCCAGTCCCTTGACCCGATTCCGGATTTCCTCCTCCTGGGTGAGTATCTGGCCCATTTCCCGAAGCAGTTCCCTGTGCCGGCCGAGAAGATTCTGGTCCGGCAGAAACCCGTCGACAATGTTCACATGGTAGGCAGGGCGGAGCAGCTTCTGCTGGCCGTGCTGGCTGGTATGAATGAGCAGGCCGGGACGCAGTGCCTGGGCCTTTTCCTGGGATCCAAGCGCGTCGTTGATGAAGATCCGGCTGCGTCCGGTCTCGGCCAGAATCTCGCGCCTGAGGATGACCTCCTGACCGTCCAGGATGAAAATGGCCTCGACCTGGGCCCTGTCGCATCCCGCCCGAATCATGGATGCGGAGATCTTGTCCCCGAGGATGAAATCAAGGGCGCTTAAAATGAACGATTTGCCGGCCCCGGACTCTCCTGTGAGTACATTGAGGCCGGAAGCAAAATCCATTTCCACATCCTCGATCAGGGCGAGGTTTCTGATTCGCAAGAATTCGAGCATGATTTACCTTGGAGCATGATTCATCTGAAGGATTGAAGGGCTTGAAACCGGTGAACGCGTACAACGGGCGTCACATTGCTGCAACCATGCATGATCAACGTTTTTTGAGGCGCGGGTCAAGGAGGTCGCGCAGGGTTTCCCCCAGAAGATTGTAGCCGAGCACCGTGAGCAGGATGGACATTCCCGGGAACACGGAAAGCCACGGAGCGATCTCCATGACATCCTTGCCTTCCATGAGCATGTTCCCCCAGCTGGGGGTCGGCGGCTGCACACCCAGGCCGAGGAAGCTGAGGGCGGATTCCGTGAGGATGGCCGCTGCAATGCCCAGGGTGGCCGAGACCAGAACCGGGGTCAGGGCATTGGGCAGGACATGACGGGCCAGAATGCGGAGCACACTGGCTCCGGAAAGCCGGGCCGCCTTGATAAAATCGCGTTCCTTGAGGCTCAGGGTTTCGGCCCGAACCAGTCGGGCCACGCCCATCCACGAGGTCAGCCCGATGACGATCATGATGGTGTTCAGGCTGGGTTCCAGAAAGGCGATCACCGCGAGGATGAGAAAAAAGGAGGGAAAGCAGAGCATCACATCCACCCCGCGCATGATGATCTCGTCCACCAGGCCGCCGAAATATCCGGCTATCAGCCCCAGGACCATGCCGATGGACGCGGAGATGCCCACGGCCACGAAACCCACCCACAGGGAGACCCGTGCGCCGTACACCAGCCGGGTGAAGACATCCCTGCCCAGGGCGTCCGTGCCCAAAAGGTGGTCGCTTCCCGGCGGAAGCAGGATGGCGTCCACATTCAGCCCGTTGGGATCATACGGGCAGATGAGCGGCGCCAGCAGGGCCAGCACAGCCATTATCCCCACCAGGATGAGCCCCAGGATGAACAGGCCGTATCTGGAAACGAAAAGTCGTGTGTGTATCGAAATCATGAACCGAAAAGGTCTCCTGCGCGCTTGGCTTTTTTATTCCTTTTTTCCCGCTCTGATCCTTGGATCGGCCAGGGAATAGCTGAAGTCCGCCAGCATGTTCCCGGCCAGGGTCAGGACCGCGCCAAGGACCAGATTACCCATGATCAGCGGGTAATCCCGTGCCATGACCCCCTGATAGAAAAGCTGGCCGAGTCCGGGCAGGGCAAAGATGGATTCGATGATCACGCTGCCGCCGATGAGTCCGGGTACGGAGAGTCCGAGCAGGGTGATCACCGGAAGCAGCCCATTACGCAGACCGTGTCGGAAGATGACCGTGTGCGTGGGCAGCCCCTTGGCCCGGGCGGTCAGGATATAGTCCTGGCGCAGGACCTCGAGCATGGACGAGCGCATGAACCGGGACATTCCGGCAAGCCCGGTGATCGTGTACACCAGAATGGGCAGGGTCAGATGTCTGGCCAGGTCCACGAATTTTTCCCACCAGGACAGGGAGGCGAAATCCAGGGAGGTCAGCCCGGAAATGGGAAACAAGGGATAGGCGATGCCCAGAAAGAGCATGAGCAACAGGGCCAGCCAGAACCCGGGCATGGCAAACCCGATGAAGACCAGGATGGTGGAGATCCGATCGAACCATCCGCCCTGGTACTGGGCGGCGATCACCCCAATGGGAATGGAGATTGCCAGGATGAGCATCATGGCAATGACATTGAGACTCAGGGTCAAGGGAAGGCGCTCTTTGATCTTGTCCCAGACAGGCCGGTGATCCCCGCTCATGGAGCGGCCAAAGTCGAGACGGACGATCCGGCTCATCCAGCCGAGGTATTGAACATGAATCGGTTTATCCAGCCCGTAGAGCTTTTCCAGCCGTTCCCTGGCCGCTTCCCCGGCCATGGGATTGAGGGTGGTCTGCAGATCCGTGGGCGAGCCCGGGGCCAGGTGAATGACCCAGAAGCTGAGCACGGTAATGCCCACAAAGACAACGCCCAGCCAGAGGATTTTGGCAAGTATGTGTTTGAAAAGGGGATGGATCATGCGGATACCCGGAACAGGATCATGAACAGATCAAAGGGAAAAGTCCCTGACGCGTCGGTTTATTGCCCATTTCAGGGGAAGAATCAAGGAAGGGAATGAGAGTGCGCAGTCCGCAGGAGGCAGTGCCCAGGGAGACCGGAAACGGGAGACGGGAAAAAAGTGCGCAGTACTCAGTGCACAGTGCGCAGATCGGCACGTGGACCTGATCTGGAGCGATGTGGCCGATAGGTTGGGCTTCAGGGACTGCCTGTCAGCTACGCATACGGTCTGCTAAAGCTCGTAAGCTCGTTAAGCATTCACTTTTTCCGTCTCCTGTTCAGTCAGGAAAAAAAGTGGTTCATCCGGGAATAACGTACTTGCCGGTCATCAGTTGTCAGTCCCTTTTGGGAAGCAACACCATCGAGGGGGCGTTGAACAGGTCCCCCACCCTGGCAAGGGCGGGGCTAGGGGCGGGTCGTGTTATCGGTCCCTTCCTCCAGCTCTTTGAAACCCTCCCCCAGCCCCTCCCTGAACTACGGGAGGGGGGCTACAGCGTCCATGTACTCGTTCTCTTTGGGTGCGCCCGAAGATGTGCTTCCACAATGCCTACAGGGAGTTGGGTTCGAGATGAAAAGTACCCTTTTACCGGATGAGCCAAAAAAGTTGTCACTTCTTTGAGCCTTTTCTGTGCGCTGCGCCCTGCGTACTGCACACTTACCCCGTTTCTATCTCCGTATTTCCCGTCTCCCGCCTCCGGGCTCCCGTCTCCCTGCATCCCTGCGCACTGTGCCCTGCGAACTGCGTACTTTCTGTGATCTTTCCTTTTTCCAGGACCAGTCGATGCGAAACCAGTTCCTCGAGTCGGTCCTGGTGATGGGTGACCAGGATCAGCCGTGCTCCCTGTTTTCGACAGGTCATGAGAAGTCGGCGCATCTCCTCCCGCCATGCGGCTTCGATGCCGGCAAAGGGCTCGTCCAGCAGGAGCAGGACCGGGGAATGAATCATGGCCCGGGCAATGAGCAGTTTGCGCATCTGGCCGTAGGACAGGGAGGCTGCCGTGCGATCGAGGAGATCGTTAACGCCTAGGGATTCAGCCAGAAGCTCGCATTGGCCGATTTCTGCAGGGCTTGGTTTTTCGTGCATTCCCAGGGAGTTGTAGAGACCGGAGAGGATGATCTCCCTGCCCGAAACATCTTCCGGGTAGGTGGTTTGCTGGGAGGTCGACACATAGCCCATGTGCCGGCGGATATCCTTGAGATTGTGTGCTTCCGGGGTGAAAAAGCGATCCACCCGACCGCCTGGCAGCGGATGCACCGCACCGTGGATCAACTTGAGAAATGTTGTCTTTCCTGCCCCATTGGGTCCGAGAACGGCCCAGTCCTGGGTCGTGGTCATGGACCAGGAGATGTCGCGCAGAATGTCCGTGCCGTTCATGCGCACAAAGGCGTTGGAGATGCGGATCAACTCTCCCTCAACTCCAGGTTCAGGTCCTTGAAGAGAACGACTGGTTCGGGCTTGGGCAGGAAGATGGGCGCGTTCAGGGCCGGAGTCGTAAGAGAGCTGATCCGGCGGGGATTGTTGTCTGATCGCGGCGATCGCGCCCGCCTCGATCGTGGCAAAGTGGGTGATGCACCGTGGAAGTTCTTCTTTACGATGGGACGTGGCCACGATCTGGAAGTGGTCGTGTGCTGCCAGTTCGTCGATCATGGCCAGGAAATCTTTGCGGCTCGCTGGATCGAGTCCCAGACAGCATTCGTCGAGCAAAAGCAGTTTGGGCTTTTTGGCCAGGGCTCGTGCCAAAAGTACCCGCTTGGCCTCGCCGGTGGACAACTCGAGCATCCCTCGGGAGATGAGATGATCGATGCCCATTCGTTCGCACAGGGTCACGCATCGGGCCTTCTGGTCGTCTGAAAGGGACTCGTATAAAAAAGGCGTGTCAAAATATCCGGTTTGAACCACGGTGCGCACGGGCAGGTTCCAGGAACGTTTCCAATAGAGATCCTGAATCTCCGAAGAAACCAGGGAAACCATCCGACGAATTTCAACGGGGGTGATGCGGGTCGTCCCATCCAGCAGATAGATTCTCTCGCCCTTGAATTGTCTGGGCCAGAGCATACCGTGAATCAATTTGAGCAGGGTCGACTTGCCGGCCCCGTTGGCACCGAGAATGGCCCAATGCTCTCCGCGGCGCAGATGCCAGTCTATATCCCGTAAAACAGGTACTCCCCCGAGATGGACATCGAGGTCCTTGAGGATGACTTCTATGTACTGCCCGGAACCGGTATGCATTCATTTTTCTCCAAGACGATAATCCAAAAAGGGCAAATCACCAGACATGATCTTCCCTATATCTACCCGGCACGATCATCAAATCAAGAAAAAATGATCCCAGGCAAGATTTTGGGTTGACAAACGCCACGATTTCTATAGAAACCAATTTCGCGTTTGGGGCTGTAGCTCAGCTGGGAGAGCGCTTGAATGGCATTCAAGAGGTCGTCAGTTCGATCCTGATCAGCTCCACCACTTAAAACGTTTAGTATTATTGAAAATCCTCTGAATGCCGCGAAAAGGCCGACTTGAAAAAGTCGGCCTTTTTTGCGTTTTATGTTTCAAATATGTTCTAACCTGCATTATAGTGATTTGCTAACCTCTCCTGAACACTAGCTTTTTTTAGGGCGTTTAGATGTGTATATCGAAGCGTACTCCGGATATCTTTGTGGCCAATCATCTCCATCACCTCATCTTTCTGGCCCCCTTAGGTGAATTTTAGAAGAGGCGATAACTTCCCTGACACAGGGGGGTTCCGGCATTACGTGAAATGTTGCGCAATGCGCTGGTGCATCGCAATTACATGGGAAGCATGACGCAACTTCGCGTCATGGATGACCGCCTTTCGTTGTGGAATGCTGGCACGCTGCCGCTCGAATTAACCGTTGAAAAACTTTTTCAGACGCACAGATCAATTCCTCGTAACCCGCTCATTGCCGAGGTGTGCTATCGGGTCGGTTATATTGATTCCTGGGGACGTGGCATTGAAAAGATCACGGACGCCTGCAAAGCGGCTGGACTACCGGAGCCGATTATTGAAGAAAACTCGGGCGGTGTTGCGGTTGAGTTATTGAAAGCACCTACTTCCGAAAAGGTTGTTTCGGAAAGCAGCGGGGATGATTTCGGGACGATTTCGGAAAGAATTCGGAAAGAATTCGGAAGCGAACCTGCCAAAGCCTTTGAGATTATCTGTCAGCATCCCGAGTTCACAGCCGAACAGATTGCTGAGAAGTTAGAGAAAACACCAAGAACAATAGAAAACTATACAGCAAAATTGAAAAGGGCTGGCTTCATCATAAGAAGAGGGCCAAATCTGGGGGGTTATTGGGATGTGAAAAACTAGTATGTGTGTGAATTTGCTACGAACGACAAAATTCAGTTGTTAAGGGATACTTAACAACTGGCGTCGACAGCAATGACTATACGTTTACATTCCCAGATATGTGGCGGTATGGAAGATATTGATTTTATTCACAGCATGCACACTATGCTCGGGGAACAAAAACGAGTTCGGAATCGAAAAATCTACAAATATTATAGTTTGTTACGATCAAGTCACTGTATCTTTTCCGCAATGATGGCATTCAAGAGGTCGTCAGTTCGATCCTGATCAGCTCCACCACTTAAAACGCTTAGTCTCAACCCTGAAAGTCGAGTTAAAGCATCAAGGCTTATAATCGGTGGTCCTAAAATTGGGGGAACCGTAGTCGGCTCGAACCTTGGCAGATCATCAGATCTCTGATATTGCTCGCGACAGGTGCGGCCTTGATTTGGATATATCTGCAGTCCAGGGCGATGGCAGAATCGGTATCGGTGGTGTTTCTATAATCCTGAGAGCTGTGGTCGGTGATTTGAATCCCTCATCGTTTCCAAGATGCGGACAGGTAGTTGTTCTTTGAATATTACCATTGACAAATACCAATGAATGGTAACAAGGTGACATTGAAATGACTTGGAACGTTATGTTTACGGGAAGGGCCAAGAAACAGAAAGAAAAATTGCCTAAACAATGGCAGGACGTACTTGATGCCTTGAGACGGGATATCGAAATCAACGGTCCCGTGGCAAAATCATGGCCCAACTATGGAAAAATCAAAGGAAAAACAGGATATCACCATTGCCATTTGAACAAGGGAAAGCCTCGATATGTGGCGGTATGGAAGATAGCCGACAACAAGATTCAGGTGGTGGAGATCAAGTATGTTGGAACTCACGAAAAAGCAGACTACGGAAAAATTTGTTGAAATGTGCCTTCGGGTCCCTGTCAAGGACGCAAACCGGGTAATAGACGCGACCAAGGCGTTTCTCAGGCTTGCCGGGCATGAGGTGCGGGAAAAGAATGAAATGGCTGAAGAATTGTTCGATGCATCCGAAGTCTTTCCGGATAGCACCCCCGGAACCATCTTGCGGGGATTTCGGTACAGGGAAGATTTAACCCAGAAAGAGCTGGCCCAAATGGCGGGCCTCAAGCCTCACCATGTTTCAGAAATGGAGACCGGCAAACGTCCCATCGGCAAGGAGGTGGCTGAACGCTTGGCCAAGGCATTGAATGCCGACCGGCGGGTTTTCTTGTAGCATACTGATATCGATTTCGTAGTTCACGCAAACCCCCTGTGTCAGGAAAGATGTCGTCAGTTCGATCCTGATCAGCTCCGCCATTAACCTCTTACAATGCTTCACAAAAAATTCTTGAATGCCGCGAAAAGGCCGACTTTTTCAAGTCGGCCTTTTTTGCGGTTGAAGAACAGAGTAAAACCGGGGATCGGCAAAAGCTTTTCGCACCGGACCTAATCGGTTTTCACCCCTCCCCTTTCGCCAACTTCAGCGACCGCTGAAACTCCAGATCATGACACCTCGTGACGGCATCGGACAATTCTCCGGCCAGGGCCATTGCCTCTGCCGGAGTGCAGGTGATGACGATGGGCTTGTCCTGCCCTGCCTTGAACCGCAGCTGGACGGGCGGCACCGCAGCATCCCTGTTCCCGGTCTGTTCCTGACTGTATGTCAGCATGACGGACTTTTTGGCCCCCTCCTGACGATTCACATACGATGACTTGGAAGAATCCGTGTACATGACAAACTTCCCTCCCGCCCTGCCCGGGGTCCCTGATGCATAGCACCTGACGGCATAGGCCAGGGAGGCCAGCTTGAGGGGCGAAATTTTCATGGTCAGGTGTTCATCCAGGGCAAAGGTTCTCCCTGTGGACGAGTCCGGCGCGGTTTTCCCCGGAGCCGCATTCAGAAACACGAAATATCCCGGCTTGTAGGGAGGCCGTTTCTGGTCAAGCATGATGTCTACGTACATGAGGCTGGTGGAAGGAAAGGAATAACTATGCACACGAATCAGGTTGTTACCGGCCATCACATCCTCCTGTGGATAATGGAATGCAGGGGCTATGAACACACGCTGCGTTTCAGCCCGCTTCCGGCCCTCATATACCCTGGTCGATAAAAATCAAAGTTTGGTCAGACGTTTTATCCAGTCAAAGTGCGTAATGATTTGTCTCTTATCCTGTGTCATATTGGATGCGAATCACTCGGAAATAGTGTTAAAGAAAATTTTAAGCTGTGCCATGGAAGTTGTATGACTTGAGGTAAGTGTCATACGTGTTTCTCGGTCAATTCGTACTCCTTTTCATTTTCAACCCCCTACCGACAATGAAAAAGACCATCCTCGCTTCCATGGCCGTGATGTTTTTTCTTGCAGGATTCGCTCAGGCCCAGGGTCTGCGACACATCCTGCCCGAACTCATGAACCAGCACGAACTGATCAAGGCGGCAGAGTCCAAGCGCGATGCAGCCCTGTCTGCACTCGATCAGGCCTGGGGAGAGTGGTATCCTTCTGTGGACCTGCTTTCCGAAGCCGGTCAGGAAGACATCCGCAGGACGGATCACTCGAATACATCCGAGTTGCGCAATGTGCAGACCATCCGGGGAAGACAGCTGGTGACCGACTTCGGAAGGACCTCGGGGACGATCGACCGTACCAGGGAACAGGTCGAACAGGCCAAGACCGAGCTGGAGAAGGTCCGTCAGGAAGTCCTGCTCGAGGGGGTCAGCGCGTTTCTGCAGGTTGTCAAAGCCCGGGAACAGCTTGCATACGCCATCAAGTCCGAGGAAAATATCACCAGACAGACAGGGATGGAGGAAACCCTTGTAAAGAAAGGGGCCGGACTGTCTTCCGACGTCCTGCAGATCAAATCCCAGCTTGCCGGAGCGCGGGCACGACGGGTTACGGCACGGGGAGAACTGCTTCTGGCCAAGAATCGTTTCAAGGCCGTTTTTAAGCGCCTGCCAACGGATGAAGAGATCGCTGCCTTCACTCTCCCTCAGCAAACCTTTGTCAAGATCCCCATGACCATGGAAGAGGCCACCCGGCATGCCCTTGACACCAATTTGAACATCCTTCTCGCCCGGCAGGCCATCAAGGGGGCCGAGCATGATCTCGACGTGCGCAAGGCAGCCTATTTTCCGACCCTGAATCTTGTCGTGGAAGGCAAGCGTCGGGAAAACGACGATGGCGCAAGCGGTATCCGCCATGAAGGCCGTGCCGGTGTCGAGTTCAACTATAATCTCTTCAACGGTGGATCGGACAGTGCAGCCATTCGATCGGGTCGGTCCGAGATTCTCCGCCTGAAGAACATGGAAAAAAACACCACGGATCTTGTGGAAGAACAGATAGCCAATGCCTGGCAGAATCTGCTCATCTCCCGGGAAAACCATACATATCTCGAAAATCAGGTCGTCATTGTCAAAGAATTTCTCAATCTGGCCCGCAAGGAACGCAAGCTCGGCACCAGATCCCTGCTGGACGTGCTGGACGGAGAAATCAACTTCATCAATGCCACGAGCATGGCCGTGGCCGCCCACGTGGAAACCTTTCTGGCCGCCTATCAGCTCTACTATGCCATGGGCAATCTCACCCTGGAACTTTTCTAACCATTTGGCATATACCGAAGAATTAAGGTGGAGAGTCGTCGTGGCACAGCGCCTTCTCTCACCATCGATCCGGAAGGAATCCGGGAATGATGACGTCTTCGGCCTCCGGACCTGTCGAATCTCTTCTTTGTCTGTAGATCTCTCAACCATAGAGCCCCGAGTCCCGCCATGGAAGAAAACGCACACGACATTGGAACGATTGTCTTTGTCAGCGGCCAGGTCTTTCTGGAAACCGAGTCCGGTCTGATCCCCCTTGCCAAGGGGGATGCGATCGCCAAAGGGGCCGTGATCGTCACCGAGGATGACGGACGAGTCGAGATCAGGTTCGAGGACAATACCATCCTGTCACAGGCGGAAAACAGCCGCATCAGCATCGACGATTACGTCTATGACCAGGACGATGCGAGTGCTTCCCGGTTTCTTCTGAACATGGCCGAGGGCACCCTGCGAACCGTGACCGGCAAGATTGCCGAACAGAACCCCGATGAATTCACGGTCAAATCACCGCTGGCAACCATCGGCATCCGGGGAACCGAATTCTGGGTCATTACAGGGGAGGGTGAGGACAGGGTCTATCTCGGTGACATCGAACCCGGACATATCATGGTCGTCCAGGACCAATTCGGGACCATCCGGTTCATGAATACCACTGGAACCTTTGCCACACTTGTCAGGAACACCCCCATGGGGCCGTTACGCATGGCCGACCGCGAGGAGTTGCAGCAACTCGAGACATCCACGCCCATCTCTTCGACAACCGAGAGCGGTGACCAGGACGATGCACCTGCTCAAGAGGATCAAGATGCCGGTGAGCCTTTCGAAGAGATGGGAACAGAAGATGGTGGAGAAGAACAAGCGGAGGGGGAGGAACTCGGGGACAGCGAGACAGATGGGGGCGGTCCCTTACTGGAAGCTCCGCCTACAGTTCCGGGAGAGCCTCAGGAAACTCAATTTCCGAGCACCCCTGAGGATATATCTCCCCAACCCCAACCACAGGCTGGAACATTCTCACCACAGGTGGTTGAGCTCGACATCCCCGATTCCGTCCAACCGGTTGCAATAAAGCTTACCTCTGGCGAGGCCGGCTTCGAAATGGCGTTCGTTCCCCCCGAAACACCTTCTAACCCATTGGCTGACGAAGACGACACCATCCTGCCGGAAACCCCGGATCCTGAAAATCCTGGAAATGTACAACCCGGTGACGAACAGCCCGTGGATGACCAGGACGGGGACGACGAACAGGAAGAAGATGAGCAGGATGGGGAAGGGGAATCCGGGAATGGCCAGGACGAAGATGATCAATCTGGTGGCGAAAAGCCCGTAGATGACCAGGATGAAGATGATCAACCCGGTGACGAACAGCCCGTGGACGACCAGGACGGGGACGACGAACAGGAAGAAGATGAGCAGGACGAGGAAGAGGATACCCCGGATGATCCGCCTGTACCACCACAGCCTACCAACTCAAAACCGGTTATCCACAATACAGACTTTTCCATGGAAGAGGACTCGTCGATCAATGACATCCTAGTCACCGATGCTGATGGAGATGCTCTTGTGTTCTCGAATGTCCTAGAACCTGCACATGGAACTCTTTATCTCAATCAATCAGGAACTTTTTCGTATACACCTGATCCACATTACGTTGGTACCGATCAATTTACGGCAACTGTTACCGACGGTGTTTCAGAGGCTCAAACCTTCACTGTGAATTTGAGCGTAACCCCTGTAAACGATCCGCCAACAGGTACCAACACGACAATTATCCTTTCAGAAAACAGCGCGCATATCTTTTGCGTAGCAGATTTTGGTTTTCAGGATATCGATGACGGGGACACTCTGCAGTACGTCAGATTCACCGATGCCTGCACCCAGGGTGCGCTGACCATTGATGGCATCCCTGTCCAGGCGGGAGAGTCCATTGCCAGAGCTGACATTGAAAACGGTCTGCTTGTCTTCACTCCGGAGCCGAACACTTCAGGCCAGGGCTATGCCGCTCTAAATTTCGAAGTCGGGGATGGCACGACATTCAGTGAACACCCAAATACTGTGACCGTGGATGTGACTGCATTGTCCGATGATCTCTTCCCAGACGCGGACGATGTTCTGCTGACAATTGGCGACACCCTTTTCTATCAGGGCGTCCTCCCGATGGATCCCTGTCAGGATGTTTTTTGCATCCCCACTGCAGGCAGCTACAGCATCGACGGTCCTACCTACCATATGGACGGGACATTCTCCTATTCTGGATATTCCGAAACGTCTGGGAACCAGAATTTTTCCTACATACTCACGGATATTTCGACCCTTCAATCCATGGGGGGTAACCTTATCGTTGACGTGCAAACTCCAACCCAGGTCACTTCTTCCGCCACAGCACCGTACGTGGACGGCGACCAGGGACATTATCTCGAAGGCACCCAAGGAAACGATTACATTTATGGCGCCGGAGGTAACGACATCATCTCTCCTCTTGGTGATTGCTCGCAGCCGGACGCCGACCATGTTTTCGGCGATGCGGGCAACGATTATTTCATGGCAGGACCGGGTGCGGACCAGCACGACGGGGGAGAGGGCACCGACACGATAGATTATTCCTTTGCGGACCATGTAGCCGTCGATATGGCGGCTGAAACAGCATCCGTCTCTTTTTCTTGCTCAAATTTTGAGCATACCCTCGTTGCCATTGAAAACGTCGTCGGATCACACGGTCCGGATGACATCGCAGGCGACGCCAACCCAAATATTCTCCGGGGCAATGATGGGGATGACAGGATTGACGGTATGTCCGGCAACGACATCCTCCATGGTGATGAGGGGAATGATTTGCTCGCGGGAAATGCCGGGAGCGATATGCTCTATGGTGGATGGGGATCGGATATTCTCGACGGAGACGAAGGAGATTCCACCGGTCCAAACGGCGATCTCTTTTTGTATGAATCGCTGGATGAGGGTGGAGATACCATCCGGATGTTCGACCAGGAAATGGATGCCCTGGTCTTTAGCAGCAACTGCTTTCTCGGGACCAGCGTTGAAGGGATCACCGGGCAATTGTCCGCGGAGCATTTCATCTCTCTTTCTGGAAGCGAGGCCGACGCGTATCGTCTTGCCCTTGCCCAGGAAATGGAGACTCCTATCACCACGGACGCCTTTGTCTACCTGGCCCCAACGACAAGCAATCCCGAACCCCAGCTCCTTTTCAACGCCGGATCCGGGACACAGGGCCTGATCGATGCTACCCTGATCGCCACCTTCGAGACCAGCGATCCCATAGGCCCCGCCAACATTCTCATTGTGCCCGCTGATCCGTTGTGCGCCCATGATCAATTGCTGGTCATCCCCCAAAACTACACCCTGCACGGTAGGCTCGAGATCTTCAATCCAGATCATGACATGGCCTTTTCCCTGGTCGATGATCCGGACAACGGGAATGTTTCCATCTCCCCCGACGGTAGCTTTGTCTATAAAACAAACACCAATTTTCAGGGCCATGACAGTTTCACCTACCAGGTCACCAATGATCAGGGCTTTTCGAGCCAGGCGACAGTGGCCCTGGATGTGATCGTGGATATCGATACCAATGGTGACACTGTTTCCCCTGATTATGCGGCCGGGACCATCGGTACGAACGGCAATGACTTTATGACCGGAACCATGGTGGATGAATGGTTCAGCCCTCTTGCCGGTGACGACGAGGTCCAGGCACTTGGCGGAAACGACATCATTCGCGGCGGTCCGGGGAACGACACCATCGATGGCGGGGAAGGTTCGGACACCATCGACTATTCTGAGTCCGTCAGCGCTACAGTGACCGGCGATGGGGGATACTCGTACGATCTCTATACACAGGTCTTTCTGGACCCGGGGGCCCAGGAGGGATCGCCCTCTGCAACGGCACCCTACGACCAGGGATCCGGCGCGGTCGTGTACACCGATGTCCTGCAGGACATGGAAAACGTCATTGGCTCATCAGCCAGCAAGGATATGATCATGGGCAGTGCCGCCCCCAATCTGCTGGCCGGTAATGGCGATCAGGACTATGTCTGCGGAAGCAGTGGCGACGATTGCCTCATCGGTGGTTCAGCAGAGGATTCCGTTGAGGGCGGGACCGGCAATGACCTTATCATCGCCGGTCCGGGAGATGATTATTTGTCGGGTGGTTGGGGCTTTGACACCGTTGATTACGCAGAATCACAAACAGGAATCGTGGCAAATCTTTCCAGCTCCCTGGGAATCCATACGGAGAGTGAACCAGAAACTGTACAGGCCACCTTTGGTCAGTCGCTCTGCACCGATACCCTGGTCGAGATCGAAAACATCGTTGGTTCGGCGTTTGGCGATCAGATGGAGGGAAGTTACGGGCCCAACATTCTCTGGGGCGAGGACGGCGACGACATGCTTTTCGGGCTTGACGACAATGACAGCCTTTTCGGCGGTAGTGGAGCCGACGATCTCGATGGCGGGGCAGGATCCGATTTTCTGCACGGAGGTCAGGGCAACGATTACCTCTTTGGGGGACCAGGCCAGGATCATCTTTTTGGCGGCGAGGGCATGGATGAATTCTATTACGCATCCCCTGATGATTTCGGCGATGTCATCCATGACTTCACCTCCGGAGAGGACGTTCTGGGCATCGACCTGGCGGGCTGCCTGATTTCCCCATCTGTCAGCCTGCTTGCCGGTCCCCCGACGAGTGAAGAAGAATCTCTCTATTCTGAGACAGATTCTTCCGGGAACACAACACGACTCTGCTATGACCCGGATGGTACCGGAACACTCCACGATGCCGTTGTCATCGCGGAATTCGAGGCGGAAATCTCATTGGATGCGCCCTCCGACATCGTACTCTACAATGGATAGGCTCTCGATTATTCATCGCCTTGAGTCCCTTCATGCGTACCCCTCATACCCGGACAATCAATCAGAAATCGAGACACGATGGAGGGGGCAAATCCGCCCCTTTACACGGCATGAAACCACTCGTTTCCATTCTTCTTTCCCACCCCCTGGTGGCAGGGGAAATCCTCCTGGCCACCCTGATGATCACTGTGCTCAATCTGGCCGCTCCCCTGTATGCCATGGTCATCTTGAACCGGTATGTTTCCAGCGGGTTTACCGGGACGCTTCTCACCCTGACGGCGGGAATGGTTCTGGTGATCGTCTTCCAGCTGGCCATCCGGTTTCTTCGGACCAAGCTGGTTACCGGGATATTCACGGAACCGGGTCGGCAATTGGCTGCCAAAGCCGCTGCGATTCTGGCCGGGGCGCGCATGGAGCAGCTCATGCGGCTGGATCGGGGAAAAATTCAGGAAATCTTTTCCTCCATCCAGCAGCAAAACAGGCTCGTGGACGCCTCCAATGTCAACGCGCTTCTGGATACCCCGTTTGTGGTTCTGTATATCGCAGCAATCTGGTTTCTAAGCCAGATCCTGGCCCTGGTCACCATGGTATGCATGGTTCTCGTATGGATCGTGGGCAAGGTTGCCACTATCCATTCCACGAAAAAGGGGCTCGAGCTGCAGCAACAGACCCTGAAATACCGGTCCGACCAGAACTCGGCCATTGAAAACAGTGAGACTGTCAGGGCCTTTCGGGGGAAATCCTTTCTTGCCCGGACCATGGGCAACCATATCGCAGCCCTTTCCCGTTTGACCCACTCCATGGCCGATTCCCGGGAACTCTCCCACTCTCTGACCCTGGCCGGAACCACCGTCATGACCGTTGCGGTTTACGCCATCGGTTCTTCCCATGTGGTGGACGGAACCCTGTCCATCGGGGCCCTGATCGGTACGAGCATTCTGGCATCCCGGGCGGTGGCGGTTGTCTCCCGTTTCGTCCAGGTTCAGGAGCAGATGTCCGGGTTAAAGAAATCCGAGCAGGACATCGCGGCCTTTCTCTCCCTGCCCCTGGAACGGGAATCCGGTACGGCCATTCGCACCTATGCCGGCAGGATCGAAACAAGGGATCTCGCCTTTGCCTGGCCCGGTCAGTCCCAGCCCCTGTTCGAATCACTGAATCTTTCCCTGTCTCCGGGAGATGTGCTCGCGGTCGTTGGATACAACGGTGCCGGCAAGACCACCCTGGCCAGACTGCTTGCCGGGCTCCTTTTTCCCATCCGGGGCAGGATCATGATCGACGGGATCAATCTGGCCCAGATCGCTCCGGACTGGTGGCGTCGGCAGATCATCTACGTGCCCCAGGAACCCACGTTTCTGCGCGCGACCATTCTCCAGAATATCACCCTCGCCCGTCCGGATATCGATCCGGCAGAACTGAACAGAATCATCGCGGCCACCAATCTGCGGCCTTTTCTGGATGAAAGCGTGGAAGGGCTGGAGACCGTGCTGCACGATTCAGGTGACCACCTTCCCCTGGGTATCCGCCGCCGTCTGGCCCTGGCCAGAGGCCTGGTCACGAACGGCAGCCTGGTCATCCTGGACGAACCCACCGAGGGCCTCGACCCGGCCGGATGCCACGCCCTGTACGGGTTGCTGAACACCCTGGCCAAAGCAGGGAAAACCATCGTGGTCTGCACCCAGGACGAGAAGATTCTCCGGGGCGCACGCACGGTCCTGGATCTGAGTGTCAAGCCGGTTCCGCAGGTGAGCGACCGATAGATAGTGCGCAGGATACAGTGCGTAGCGGGTACATTCCGGAACCGATCCGGGATCTTTGAAATCTGCCCCATGGGTTGGAGTCACAACAATCTCCATATGGTCAAAGATCCCGGCCTTGGCCGTAATGACGGTTGGAGATGAAATTTCGGCGTGAAATCCGACGAGCCCCTTGTCCCTCAACCCGTCTTTCTCCGCGCCACGGCCCCGTGCACGGAAAAAATCTTTCACTCGGACAACAGAGACAAACCATGCCCTCCGCATCCACTCCAGATACCTCCTCGTCTTCCGTACCCCCATCCATAAAGCGTCACACCCATCTCTTCTTCATCCTTTGCGTGCTCATCTTCGCCTCCGCCTTGACCTGGGCGTGGATCGGGGAGCTGGATATCGTCAGCATGGCCCTGGGTCAGGTTGTGCCCAGTTCCAAGGTCAAGACCATTCAGCATCTGGAAGGGGGGATCATTCAGGAAATTCTGGTCAAGGAGGGACAGGAGGTCGATGTGGGCCAACCCCTGGTGGAGCTGGAAGAAACCGCCAGCGGGGCCAGCGTGGAGGAAATCCGGTTGCGCATCCTGGCATTGCGCACGGATATCGCCCGATTCACTGCCGAATCCCGGGAGGCTGGCGAGATCGCTTTTCCCGCTGACCTGCAAAGGTCCCATCCCGAGCTTGTTCAACAGGCACGAGAGCAGTTTGTGACCAGTCGCCGCCGCCATACCGGCCAGCTGGCCGAACAGACCGAGCATATCCGGCAGCGTCAGCAGGATATTACCCGGATCGAGGATCGACTCGTACACAACAGCCAGAGCCTGAAACTGCTCAACGAGCAGATTGCCATCAGCGAGGAACTGCTGAAAGACAACCTGACCACCCAGTACAAGCATCTCAATTTTTTGAGGGAAAAAGCCGAATTGGACGGCAGAATGCAGGAGGACAGATCCGAACTCAAAAAGGCCCGGTCCGCCCTGGCAGGTGCACGGGAAAAGCACTCGGTTCTCAAACAGCAATTCCGGGAAAAGGCAGGGGAACGTCTCCATCAGGCCCGGCAGGAGCTCAAGGAATTCGAACAGCGGCTGAAAAAATTTTCCGACACCCTCAAACGAACAATCATCCGCTCACCGGTCAATGGAATCGTCAAGACCATCTACCTGGTGACCACTGGGGGCATCGTCCTTCCGGGAAAACCGATTCTGGATATCGTTCCCAAGGATGACAGACTGGTCGTGGACGCCCGCCTGCCCATCAGGGATATCGGTTTCGTCCAGACCGGCCAGAAGGCGGTCATCCGGCTCGCCTCGCGGGATGCGAGATATTTCGGGAGCATAAAAGGCAAGGTGACCAGAATCAGCCCGGATGCCTATGCGGCACAAGACGGAGAGACCTTCTACACCGCCCGCATCGAGACAGCTGCCCGATCCTTCACCTCCAACGGGCACGAATACCGTCTCTATCCCGGTGTCCAGGTGGTAGCCTACATCCATACCGGTAAACGAACCGTACTGGAATACTTCATCGAACCCTACCTGAACACCCTGGATCAGGCCTTGCAGGAAAGATAAGTCCAAGACAAAATATCGTTTCCGTTGATACACATGGTGTTTCCATCCTCCCTATGCGTCTACCCTGTGCATGTATCAGTGCATTCATCTCAGAGGAAGGACATCTATCCTGCCTCCGCCGATCTTCCTGAACCCGTGTGAGCCATCTGGGCCATGTCCTGGCCGATTTTGAGCAGGCTGACGATGACGACCATGAATTCGAGCCGTCCCAGGAACATGGCCAGGATTTCGGCCCAGAGGGCGCCGTCGGGCATTGTGGCGGAAGTCACCCCCACGGAGAGTCCGACCGTTCCCAGGGCGGAGGCGAATTCGAAGAGCGAATCGCTCAGGCTGTACCCGTACGAACAGAGAATCATGACCCCCGCCAGATAGGCGCCCAGATAGATGCAGACAAAGACCGCGGTCTGCCGCAGCCTGGCCTCGTCCACGAAAATGCGTCTGTCACCGTCCCACAGGGGGAGCTCGGTGACCGCTGTTTTCGGGATCAGCTGGCGCCGGATCTCCCAGAGGGTCATCCTGAACAGGAGATGGATGCGGAACTGCTTGATCCCACCGGCCGTGGAACAGGTGCCGCCTCCTATGACCATCAGGATGATCACAAGGAGGATCCCGAAGGAGTTCCATTCGGCATGGCTGACTGTGGAGAATCCCGTGGTCGTCAATGCGGACACGGTTTCCAGGATGGCGGCCCGCATGGCCTTGTCAATGTGCGGATAGAGGGTTCGGCAGGTCAGAAAAAAGAGGGCCGCGGCAGAAAGGGGGATCAGAACGGCCAGCAGGCGGATTTCGCCGTTTTTGCGGACAACCTTGAATCGACCCCGCCAGAGGAACCAGGCGGTCACGAAACTCAGGTTGCCCAAAAGCATGAGCACCAGGGTCACCCCCTCGATGGAGACCGCGTCCCAATGGGCGATACTTTCCGGCCTGGTGGAAAACCCGCCTGTGGAGACAGCGGTGAAGGCGTGGTTCACCGCATCGAAGAGGGACATCCCCGCGCCCCAGTAGGCCAGGGTTCCTGCCAGGGCATAGATGGAATAGATGATCAGGACCAGGCGGGCCGACTGCCTGACCTGGGGCACGAGCTGGTCGCTTCGTCCCTCGGCACTCGGGATGCCCACGCCCGAGGGACCGACAATGGCCGAGAGCATGATGAAGGCCAGCCCGGCCCCGCCGGCCCATTGGATGAGGCTCCGCCAGAAGAGGATCATCGGACCTGCCCGGGTGACATCCACAACGGTCAATCCCGTGGTTGTCCATCCGCTCACGGATTCGAAAAGCGCCCTGGAGAACTCCATCTCCAGGACAGCGGCAAAGGGCCAGGCCGAGGCGATCATCACCGCCACCCAGCTTACAAGAACAATGATCCCGCCCTCCTGGATCGACAGGGTCGGATCTGTTTGTGACTTGAAGATGCGACGGAGCAGGAATCCCATCAGGGCGAGACATGCTGCAGGAAGGCAGAAACAAAGCGCGTTTGAAAATTCTTCCGGATGGGGGACGAGCAGGATGAGCGGGATGAGGGGGATCCCGCTCACAAGGCAGAGGATCAGGCCTGTGGCCGAGAGCATGGCCGTGTAGCGCTGTCTGAGATATTCCTTTTCCCGCACAGTGGGCGTTCCTTTGCTAGTCCGGTTCCCCGGTCAGGGTTTTGAGAACCGGTCCGTGGTTTTCCGGCAGGGTGATCAGCACCACGCGGTCGTCCGTTTGCAGATCGTTTTCTCCCCGGGGGATGATGGGCTGATTGTTGCGGATGACCACGGCGATCAATGCATTGTCAGGGAGATCGATGTCCTTGAGGTGTTTGCCGACCACGGGGGAGTTCGCTTCCAGGACAAGCTCGGTCACGTTGACCTGGCCTTCCCCCACGGGCAGGAGATTGAGGATCGGCTCCAGGGAGGCCTGCTGCTCGATCAGACTGCCCACGATCTGCGTCGTGGAAAAGGCGGACACACCCAGCTTTTCGAAGATCCCGGCGTTGTCCGGGTCGTTGGCCAGGGCCACGGCGCGCGGCACGCCGAATTTGATGGCGGCCAGCTGACAGATGATCAGGTTGTCCTGATCATTGGGGGTGATCGCCAAAAGGGCGTCCGCCTCCATGGCCCCGGCCTCCTTGAGCACTTCGGCGTCGCTTCCGTCTCCAAGGACGACCAGGGCGGAGAGCTGACGGCTCAATTGAACGCATTCGTCCCTGTCCCGGTTGACAACCACGACCTGGTAGCCTTTGGCCGCAAATCTGCGACACAGAAAAAACAGAGTCTTGCCCCCTCCGACAAGAATCACTTTCATGCCTCGTCCTCTTGGCGGCGTTTCTCTCCTTGGGCAAGGTCCCGAAGGAATATCTCGGCTGCCAGCGAGGTCGGGCAGATGGTGTCGATTCCCAAGAGGGCATAGACCTCCTCCCGCTGGGGATCGAAGACCCGGGCCAGCACCTGGGGGACGTTATATATCTTCAGGGCGATCTGGGCGATCATCAGGTTGACGTTGTCCTCGTGGGAGGTGGCGATGAGCACGTCGGCATCTTTCAGCTTGGCCTCCTCGAGGACCGCCATGTGCGTGGCGTCGCCATTGATCTTGAATCCGCTGAAATCCGCTGAGAGTTCGTTCAGCCGCTTTTCGGTCTGATCGATGACGACCACGGCATGCCCCTCCCGGCTGAGGTGGTTCGCAAGATGCGATCCGAGCCGTCCGCACCCCACGATGACGATGTATCGGCTATGTGTCATCGGAGCCCTCGTTGCGGTCGTTTCGCGGTACAACCGCTCTGGCCACTTCCAGGATCTCGGCCGGGGAGAAGGGCTTCTGGATGAAGTCGATCGCCCCGAGTTTCATCGCCTCCACGGCCAATTCAATGGTCCCGTGACCGGTCACGATGGCCACGGGAATAAAGGGCCAGCGGGCCCGAATTCTCCGTAAGACCTCCATTCCGTCCATGCCGGGCATCTTCAAATCCAGAAAGACCAGGTCGCAAGATGTGTCTTGTAATTTCTGAAGCGCCTCCTCGCCGTTCACTGCCGTTTGGACGGGAATCTCAAGCGGTTTTACGGCGCGTGCCAGGGTCAGACGGATGTTTTTTTCATCGTCAACGATCAATATGCATGGTTTTTCCATGAGCTTGTCCCGGCGGTTGTCGGCAGGATCTGGATCGATTCTATATATCTTGAAGTGGATGTATCCACCCTACCGTTTTTTGTCAGCCCATAGCAAGCGGCCAAGAAACAATCTTTCGCGATTATTCAGATCGAAGGCGGGCTGATATGTCCTTATGGCCGGTTCGCCCTGTTTTGGGCGGTTTGAAACTCCCTCGCGGGCCTCGTACCATCAAGCCTTTGCTCAATACAGGCAAGATGTTCCGGGCGATGTCAGGCAACGGCTCGATGAACGATGCCTGGCTCGGTCGGACAGTCAAACCGTCCAAAACGGGGCAAACCAGCCATTATATTCCAGGCGGTTGGATGAAACAAAACTGTCTTTCAGGTCATGAGGTCGCGATAATGTTTTTCGCCCTTCCGGGAAGGCCGCTATGCTGTGCGGGTCAGACTCGTGATTTGGGGAGTCTTGACAAGCTCGTTAATTGGCAATATTGCCAAAAAGTAGGAGTTACGAAGCCTGGCGAAGGATATTTTTTTGCGCCATTAGTTGGCGAAAAATGCAAATATAGCGTTGAAGAGGTTTGAAATGACCTGGAGATCTGAATGGAAACCGCTGCTCGTCATTGTGGGCGTGTTTCTGGCATTCTATTATCTCCCCCTTGGCGGGGAGCGCTTTGATAACGCCGTGTTCGAGGCATTGTATCTGGCCCGGGATTATGCCCGCGAGCATGTGCTTCTCTGTCTGGTGCCCGCGTTTTTTATTGCCGGGGCCATCGGCGTGTTTGTCAGTCAGGCCGCGGTCATGAAGTACCTCGGGCCCCGGGCGAACAAGTGTGTGGCCTATGGGGTGGCCTCCTGTTCGGGAACCATTCTGGCAGTATGCTCCTGCACCATCCTGCCGCTCTTTGCCGGGATCTGGCGCATGGGCGCGGGGCTCGGTCCGGCCACGGCCTTTCTCTATGCCGGTCCGGCCATCAACATCCTGGCGGTCATCCTCACGGCGCGCGTCCTGGGTCCGGGTCTGGGTCTGGCCCGGGCTGTGGGGGCCATTGTCTTCAGCATCGTCATCGGCCTGCTCATGCATTTTTTCTTTCGCAAGGAGGAACAGGAAAAGGGTGCGCAGATGGCCGGTCTCCCCGAGGCCGAGGTGGATCGCCCCCTGTGGCAGAACGGGATCTATTTCGCCACCATGATCGGGGTGCTCGTGTTCGCCAATTGGGGCAGACCTTCCGAACCTGCAGGCCTGTGGCACGCCATCCACGCCTCCAAGTGGGTCATCACCTCGCTGTTCTCCCTGGGTTTTGCAGCCTGTCTGGTGCTCTGGTTCCAAATCCGGGTGTGGCAGATGGTCCTGGCCGCAGTGCCTGCCGTGGCCCTGGGATTCTTGTTCCCCCAGATGCCGCAGCTGGCCTTTGTGGCCGGGATTCTGGGATTGTCCGTGCTGACCTCCACCCGTGAGGGCGAGCTGGGTGACTGGTTCGATCAGAGCTGGGGGTTTGCCAGGCAGATCCTGCCGCTGCTCCTGTTCGGGGTGCTCATTGCCGGACTGCTTTTAGGGCGTCCCGGCCAGGAAGGGCTGATTCCCTCCGCGTGGGTCAGTCAGGCCGTAGGCGGCAATTCCCTGCTGTCCAATTTTGTGGCCTCCTTTGCCGGGGCGTTCATGTACTTTGCCACCCTGACCGAGGTACCCATTCTCCAGGGGCTCATCGGCAACGGCATGGGCCAGGGGCCGGCATTGGCCCTGCTTTTGGCCGGCCCGGCCCTGAGCCTGCCCAACATGCTGGTCATCAGAAGCGTCATGGGGACGCAAAAAACAATTGTTTTCGTGCTGCTGGTCATGGCCATGGCCACTCTAAGCGGCGTGTTCTATGGAACGTTTTTCGGATAAAGGAGACGACAATGAAAAAGATTCTCGTTCTGGGCCCTGGCTGCCCCAAATGTGAAAAGTTGAAAAAAGAGGTCGAAACCGCGGCTAAGGATCTGGGCATGGACTATGAACTGGCCAAGATCACCGACATCAACGAGATGATGCAGTACGGTGTCATGAGTACGCCCGCCCTGGTGGTGGACGGAAAGGTCAAGGTGGTCGGCAAGGTGCCGTCTGTGGATGAACTCAAAAAGATGCTCGCCTGATCACAATGTGTGTGGTCGGCACGGCGGGCAAAACGCCGGGGGTTGTACATTGAATCAGTCTATCCGAAGCATTCTTCTTTCTTGTGTCATGGGTGTGTTCTGCGCGTTGGTGGTCAGTCTGCCTGCTGTCACGGCCCATGCCTCTGAGCCGACACCCTCGGAGTTGATTTCCGGTGCGGTGCAGGATGTCCCCATCCCGGGAAAGGTGACCATGCTCGATCTGGGAGCCCACAAATGCATTCCCTGCAAGATGATGACCCCGATCCTCAAGGAACTTGCCGTGGAGTATGAGGGCAGGGCCGCCATTGTGTTCATCGATGTCTGGGAAAATCTCAACGTCACCGGACAGTTCGGCATCCGGACCATACCCACCCAGATCTTCTACGATGCAGAGGGCAACGAACAGCTCCGGCACGAGGGGTTTCTGGACAAGGCCTCCATTGTCAAGGTGCTGCACGAACTGGGCGTGGACTAGGCCATGGATCAGATATTTCTTCTCATCAATCAATGGATGACAGGCGGGGTGTTCCTCGGGGCGCTGGGATGTTTTCTCTGGGGCATGGTCAGCGTGCTCTTCAGCCCCTGCCATCTTGCCTCCATCCCTCTGATCGTCGGCTATGTGGCCGGACAGGACAGGATCGTCAAAGGCCGTCAGGCAACGGTCTATGCCATCCTTTTCACCACCGGACTGTTCATCACCATCGCGGTCATCGGCATCGCCTGTTCCCTGCTGGGGCGGATGCTCGGCGATGTCGGGCCGTACTGGACCATTGCGGTGGGGCTGATTTTGCTCTGGGTCGCCCTGGACATGTTCGGCGTTGCCGGATGTTCCCTGTCCGGCGGCATGATGACCAGGCTGAAGGTGCGGGGGATGTTCGGAGCCTTTCTGCTCGGGCTTGCCTATGGCGTGTTGTCCGGTTCATGCACCTTCGGCTTCATCGCCCCCATCCTCGCCATCATCACGGTGCAGGAAAAGATTTTCACCGGGATCGCCTTTATCGTCCTCTTCGGCATCGGTCACTGCATCCCCATTGCCGTGGCCGGTGGTTCCACCGCCATGGTCAAACGACTTCTCGCCAACTCTGCCTGGCAGCGGGGCGGCATGATCTTTCGACGCATCGCGGGCGGGATGATAGCGATTCTTGGTGTCTATTTTATCATCCAGCCGTTTCTCTAGTCACAGCATGGCAAATTGTTCGGATCTTTATGGGAGAATTATGAAGGAGCGTGTGTGTTATTGTTTTGGATATAGCCGTAGCGACATTGAGAAGGATATCGTTACAAACGGAAGATCAACCATTCTTGAACGGATTGTCAGCAAGAAGCGATCCAATGGGTGTTCGTGCGCCACCCAAAATCCACACGGACGCTGATGTCTTGCCGATGTCCGCCAGGAGGTGGAGCGGATCATACGAAAACACGGTCTCGCAAAGAGCATTGCAGGAGAGCGGTAGAGCCGTTGCCCTGCCGGTCAACAATGCGGCCTCCGCGAGGCAATATCCCGAGTTCTGGTGGTGACCGGCTGCAGCAGGGAGTTTTTTCCAATTGATCGGGGTCGTTCCATGCTTTCCGGCTTGAATCCCTGGCCCTGGCTCTCAAGCGATGATCCCGGTTACCTCCATGGAGGTAACCGGGATCATCGCTTTGTTGTTCTGCCGGGAAATAAGTCGTGCAGGGGGATCTATTTGACCACGATCAATTCGTATTCCCGGGTTCCCAGGCCGATTTTTTCGGCGTGCTCCAGGCACGAGCGCCATTCGGATTCGGGGGTGGAGTTGGTGAAATGGTCATGGTGGTCTGTAAAGTCCGGATGGGAGAGATTGTCGGCGAGCTGGCTGCCCGGCAGGGGTTTGGCCTTGAGGCAGGCATCCACGCAGGCCTGATCCAGGGCCAGGGGATCGAATGAGGCAAACATGCCGATATTGGGCAGGATGGGGACATCGTTTTCCCCATGGCAGTCGCAATTCGGGGAGACATCCACGATAAGGGAGATGTGGAAGTGCGGGCGGCCATCCACCACTGCCTTGGTATATTCGGCCATGCGCCGATTGAGCAGTTCATAGGCGTCGTCGTTTTCAAAGGAGATGGCATCGAAATTACAGGCACCCAGACAGCGGCCGCAGCCCACACAATTGTCGTGGTCCACGGTGGTCTTTTTGGTTTCGGGGTTGAAGTGCAGGGCATCATTGGCGCACTCCTTCAGGCAGGCCTTGCAGCCCGTGCACAGTTCTTCGTTGATGTTCGCCTTGCCGCTGCTGTGCTGTTCGGTCTTTCCCGCACGGGACCCGCAGCCCATGCCGATATTTTTGATGGTCCCGCCGAATCCGGTCATCTCGTGCCCCTTGAAATGGGTCAGACTGACGAAGACATCCGCGTCCATGATGGCCCGGCCGATTTTGGCCTCCTGGACATATTCGCCTCCCGTGACCGGGACCGCGATATCGTCGGTCCCCTTGAGTCCGTCCCCGATGAGAATCGGACACCCGACCGTCAGGGGGGTGAACCCGTTTTCCCAGGCACATTCCAGATGCTCCAGGGCGTTCTTCCGTTTGCCCGGATACATGGTGTTGCAGTCGGTCAGAAAGGGTTTGCCTCCCAGATCCTTGATCACGTCGGCCACGGCCCTGGCATAGTTGGGGCGGAGATAGCTGATGTTTCCCAGCTCGCCGAAATGGAGTTTGATGGCCACGAATCGGCCTTGGAGCTCGATGTTTCCGATCCCGGCCTGTAGGATCATCTTCTTGAGTTTGGTGGGCAGACCGTCACCAAAGGCCTTGGTGCGAAAGTTCGTGAAATAGACGTGTGCTTTATGCATGAGATTCCCCTTTTTTTGAGGTGAATAGTATTTTGAGTCAGCATGCCAGTCAAAAATATACGATGCTGGGCAAGATGAAGAAATTTAAGAGATTTAAGAGATTTTAGAAATTTTAGAGATTTTAGAGATTTAAGAAATTTTAGAGATTTCAGAAATTTCGATGTGTTAAGAATTTTGAGAGGGTACGTGTCTGGTGCCGTCCGGGGAGGGAGATCAGAGATCCATGAAGGCGTTGATCTCGGCCATGATCTCCGGCGCGGTGAATCCCTTGAGCTGGATGGCGCCGGAACGGCAGGCCGCCGCGCACAGACCGCATCCCTTGCACAGGGAGGGCTGGATGGTTGCCTTGCCGGACTGGGCGTCGATCATGGGGGCCCCGTACGGGCAGACCGTCACGCAGACCCCGCAACTGACACAATAGGCGGGATTCACCTGGGCCACGCTGCCTGAGCCGTGGATCTCCTTGGCCGCGAGCAGGGTTACGGCCCGGGCGGCAGCGGCCTGGGCCTGGGCGATGGACTCGTCAATGGGCTTGGGCGCATGGGCCAGACCGCAGACAAAGACGCCCTGGGTGGCGAAATCCACGGGCCGCAATTTGACGTGGGCCTCGGAGAAAAATCCGTATTCGTCCTGGCTGACCTTGTACATATTGGCCAGGGCGTTTTTCTTTTCCGGGACAATGGCCGTGGCCAGGACCAGCAGATCCGGGTGGATGCGCATGTTTCTTCGGAGCACGCAGTCACTGAAATCGATCTGCAGGGAATTGTCCGCCCGGGTGACTGCAAGGGGTTTTTCAAAACAATAGCGGATGAAATGGATGCCGCTTTCCCGGGCCTGACGAAAGATGTCCTCCTGAAATCCGTAGGGGCGCATGTCCCGGTAGAGGACGTAGATGTTCATGTCCGGATTGAGTTCGCGCAGATGCAGGGAACTCTTGATGGTCTGGGTGCAGCAGAGCTTGGAGCAATAGGGGCGCGACGGGATGCGCGATCCCACACACTGGATGAGCACGGCCGTGTTGGTCCTGGCCAGGGAGGCCTCATCCTCGATGAATTTCTTGTGCAGGTCGAGACGGGTGAGCACTCGGGGGTCCTCGCCGTAGAGGTACATTTCGGGTTTGAGTTCCTCGGCCCCGGTGGCGATGATGGTCACCCCGTGGTGCAGATCGCTGACCGCACCGGCACGCTCGATGGTCGTGGTGAAATTGCCCACGAATCCGGAGGCGTCAATGATCCGGGTGTTCGTGAGCACGGTGATATTGGGATGGTCTGAAACGGCCTTGATGGTCGAGCGAAGATAGGCGTGCACATCTTCCTTGCGCCAGGTCTGCTGAAGAAACCAGGCCTTGCCCCCGAGTCGGTCGGACCGCTCCACCAGATAGGTGGAATAGCCCTGATCCCCGAGATTGCGGGCAGCTTCCAGCCCGGCCACCCCGCCGCCAATGACCAATGCGGCCTGACCGATGGACAACTGCGGTTCATCCAGGGCTTCCTGCAGGGCAACTTTGGCCACGGCCATGCGCACCAGATCGATGGCCTTGTCCGTGGCCGCCTCGGGATCGGCTTTGTGCACCCAGGAGCATTGGTTGCGGATATTGGCCATCTCAAAGAGATATTTGTTGATCCCTGCGTTGATCAGGGTTTCCTGGAACAGGGGTTCATGGGTCTTGGGGGTACATGCCGCCACCACGACCCGGTTGATGCCCTTTTCCCGGATTTCCGAGGCGATGCTTTCCTGGGTATCCTGGGAACAGGAAAACATGTTCGTACCCACATAGACCACTCCGGGCAGCTTGCGGGTCGCCTCTTCCAGGCGGTCCATGCCGACTACCCCGGCGATGTTCGTGCCGCAGCGGCAGAGAAAGACCCCGATGCGGACCGGTTCTCCCCGGGTTTCCCGGATGGACGGCTCTTCAGGGAATCTGCTTTTGGTGAACCGGGCCGGGGCGAGCCGGCTGCCCACGGCCCCGGCTGCCGCGCTGGAATCGATGACCGAGGAGGGGATGTCTTTGGGGGCCTGGAAGGAACCGCAGACATAGATCCCTGGCCTGGAGGTCTGAACCGGGGTGAAGGAGGAGGTGGCCACGAATCGGTAGTGGTTCAGGTCGAGCCCCATTTTTTCGGCCATGGCCGCATTCTGAACGTTGGCGCTGAGCCCCACCGAGAGGACCACGATATCGAAATGTTCCTCGGCGATCTCCCCGGCCTCGTCCACATAGCGGATGGCATGGCGACCGTTTGCATCCAGCGGGGAGATCTCCGAGATCTTGGACTTGATGAACCGCACTCCTGCATCGTCCTTGGCCCGGTTGAAATACTGCTCGAAATTCTTTCCGTTGGCCCGGATGTCCAGATAGAAGATGGCCGTGTCCAGAAAATCGCTGCAATGTTCCTTGGCGAGCATGGCCTCCTTGATGGCCGCCGTGCAGCAGACCGCTGAACAATAGCCGTTGGCCCCCTTGTGCCGGTCCCTGGAGCCCACGCATTGGATCCAGGCGATCTTTTTGGGCGCCACCTTGTCCGAGGGCCGGACCAGATGGCCGTCCGTGGGGCCGGACGCCGAGAGGATGCGCTCGAACTCCATGTTGGTGACGATGTTCGGGGAGCGGGTATATCCGTAGATATCCAACTTGGAGGGATCAAAGGATGAACAGCCTTCGGCCAGGACCACCGCGCCCACCCGGAACTGCTCGGTTGTGGCGGTCTGGGTGTAGTCGATGGCCTCCTGGGGGCAGACCTTGGCGCAGAGTCCGCATTTCCCCTTGGTCAGATAGAGGCATTGGGTGTCATCGATGGCGTATTTCAGGGGAACGGCCTGGGCGTACTTGAGATAGATGGCCTTGCGCTTGGACAACCCGCCGTCGTATTCGTCCGGGACCTTTTTGGGACACCTTTCCGCGCACAGCCCGCAGGCGATGCACTTGTCCATGTCCACGTATCTCGGGTGGCGGAGCACGCTGACCGTGAAATCGCCCTCTTTGCCCTCGACCGCGGTGATCTCCGAGAGGGTCAGAAGCTCGATGTTGATGTGCCGGCCGACCTCGACCAGCTTGGGGGAGATGATTCACATGGCGCAGTCATTGGTCGGGAAGGTCTTGTCCAATTGGGACATCATCCCGCCAATGGAACTGGATCGCTCCACCAGATACACATAATATCCGGCATCCGCGAGATCCAGGGAGGCCTGCATGCCGGTGATTCCGCCACCGACGACCATAGCCGCGCCGATTATTTTGTCTGCCATGGGAAAAAACTCCGGGTTGCGAAAAGAGATTTGAGAAATTTTAGAGATTTAAGAAATTTAAGAAATTTAAGAGATTTAAGAGATTTAAGAAATTTAAGAAATTTAAGAAATTTGAGAAATTTAGAGAGTTGAGAAATTTGAGAAAGTTAGAGAGAGGTTGAAAGTCAGGAAAATGTGTTCATCGTGTGTTTTTCGGGGTCAGAGTGAATCCCGGGGGGAGGCCGAGTTCTTTGGGGGTGGCCCCCATGGCCAGGCCCATGATCTGGGTCAGAAGGATGGGCTTGAGCCCACCTGTTTCCTTACTCGGGGGCACATTGCTGAACTGAAGATGGCAGTAGGGACACCCTGTGCACAGGTATTCGGCGCCGTGTTCTTCGGCCATGACCAGTTTTCTGCGGGCCAGACCAAAGGAGAGTTCATTGTCGATGCCGAGCAGCGGCGCGCCGCAGCAGTCGTATTTGGTATCCCACGCAAGAGGCGATCCCCCGACGGCCCGGGCCAGATCTTCAAGCAGGGAAGGGGCAACGGCATCGTCAAAAAGGGTGATGTCGCTCGGTCGCAGGGCATGACACCCGTAATGGATGGCCAGTTTGGTTTTCCCCAGAGAGGACGTTGCGGCCTGCTCTATCTTTTCCAGCCCCACCTCCTGATAGAGGACGCTGAACAGATGGCGGATGCGGGTCGTGCCCCGATAGGTGAGGCCCTCCTCGGCCAGGACCGCATTGACCCTGCTTTTGAGTTCGGGATCCTCCTCCATAAATTGTTCGGCCTTTTTCAAGGTCCCGAAACAGCACATACACAATGTGAGAAGATCATGCCCCCTGGCCTCGGCCAGGGCCAGATTCCTGGCGGCTGAGGCCAGAAAGGCGATTCGATTCAGATTGCGGAGCGGATAGCCGCAGCAGGTGAACTCGGGGATGTCGAGGATGGGAAGTTCGAGTCTGCTCAAGACCGTGCGGGCCGAACGTTCATAGCCCTGGACCCGGGCAGGGATCTGGCATCCGAGGAAGAGTGCGTAGTTGTTCATGGCTGAAAGTCCTGAAAAATGCGCAGAGCGTTTGAGAGCACAGTACGCAGAGGGTTACGCCCCGGGAGGTCATGCGGCGTGAACGGGGCGGTTCGATCGGTTATGGTCACTATCAGAGATGTGTTGCTGTCCGCACAAGAAGCGGACCTTGAGCTTAATCCATCTTGATTCGTTCCGGTTTCCGGTCCGCATCGGTATTTCTGACAGCCGCGTGTTTGAGGCGGTAGAAGAGATCCACGATGCGGACATCCTGGGGACAATGCTCCTGACATTGATAGCAGGTGGTGCATTTCCAGATCATGGCCGATTTGGAGCACATCTCCGTGAGCCCGAGGCCCAGGGAACACATGATCTGATGCGGGAGCATGCCCAGCTCTTTCTGGGGATGTTCGTAGGATGCGACCACCGGACAGACCGTGGTGCAGCTTTGACAGACGAAACAATAGGAAAAGGTCTTGTTCCGGGACAGTCTGGCCGCGTCAGGATCTTCATGTTCCTGAAGAAGGAGCGGGGTTTCGGGATCTGTGAGCTGGTCGAAATTGTCCCGGACCCGTTCGAGCCCTTGCAAGCCCCCTGTCCGCATGGATTGTTTTAATGCCAGGTCTCCCTGCAGGGCCGGTGCATAGGTCAGGGGGGAGAGAAGCGAAAGCGGCGTTTCCCCTTGTTTGAGCAGGTGTTTTCGCATGTTCATCCAGAGGGTGGCCATGTCGATTCCCGAGGGACAGACCGTCAAGCAGCGTTCACAACTGGTGCAGACGAAAATGCCCTCAGTGAGCTGCTGCTGTTTGCGGGGCGAAGGGGAGGCGTACGGGGAAAGTCCCTTGATGTACTGCATCTTTTCCCCGGGAAGAATCAGGGGATTGTCAAGAACCCGGGCGGCCACCATGGCCGAACAATGCTCACTGCAGATCCCGCAATGGGTGCAAGCAGAAGGTCCCATAGCCTGGCGGACCGCCACGGCCGCTGGATGGCTCTTGGGTCCCATGATCGCCTTGGCCATCAGACTCACGGGAGTGGTCAGTATATGCAGGAATTTGGTGAACGGAAGTGTTGCCAGGCCAAAAAGACATAAAAGAACATGAAGATACCAGAGCACGGCAACCATGCCCATGCGGTCCAGTCCCGGGGCGATCGGCGTCAGAAGTCTGGCCGTGGCGTATCCGGCAAAGGCGGAGGTATTGGCATCATGGCAAAAGGCGCAATACTCGTCGTGGATATTTTTACCCTGGTTCGTGGCCTCTTCGGACATGGAGACGGGCGCATGGGGAACCAGTGCAAAGTCGTGTGCCCAATAGGCCTTGAGGGCCTCGAGTTCAGTTGTGTCATCTTCGGTATCAATGGCGGCATACTCTTCGACCATATTCATGAAGACCTGCTCCGAGGTCATCTTCATCCCCTCGAGGGCGATTCCCGAGACAATGATTGCGGCTACAAGTACCAGGGCGAAAATGTCGTGGCCATTGGAAGCGGCTAGCGGTTTTTTGCGGATGAACCGCCGGTAGACCGCCATGATCACCCCCGTCAGAACCAGGATTCCCAGAATTTCCCGGCCGATGAAAAAGGGGTTCAGGGTGGACTGATACTCGGGAAAGAGTGAGATTGTGACAAGGGAGGCCAACGCGTGAAACAGGATCAGCAGGACAAATCCGAAAAAAATGAGCTGATGGGTGGCCCAGCGGATTTTGTCGACCGAGAAGAGAGGACGAAGCAGGATGATGTCGGCGACAAGGGTCTTTATCAGAATAAACAGCCTGGGCGGGATGAGGGAGCATGCGCACCCCTTGAGGACAGCGGCTATCCGTGTTCCGGTACCGTACGGGGAAGGGATTCCCATGAAGGAAGGGATGAACCAGCGGGAAACAATGAAGCCAAGGCCCGCGATGAACAGGGTAAAAGCGATCCAGGAAAGTGTGGCCAGCGTCATGTAAGAGAGCTCCTCTGCTAAAATGAAGCCATTTTGGGATAGAGGGCAAGGTGCAAAGCGTCTAGAAAAAGAAAATTTTCACATTCCGTACACGGTCAATCCATCACGATGTTTGGACTGTGGAGCAGGCCGATATGGGCCAACTTGTTGGTATGCCTTGCTATTATTATGCAAAAGACGTACTGAATCTCATGAAGTAGTCTTCGTGTATTGTTGGTTTACCTGAACGATCCAGGTGGGAGCATGAAAGAAAAAATTCTCTTTGTCGATGATGACCCCAAGGTTTTGCAGGGCATCCGGCTGGCCCTGAAACCGGATTTTACCGTGGATACTGCGGAAGGCCCTGTCGAAGGAATCATGAAGATCAAGAGTGACGGGCCCTACGCGGTTGTTGTCTCGGACCTGAAAATGCCCGGTGCCAGCGGGGTCGACTTCTTGGAACAGGTCAGAAAATTTTCCAGCGAGAGCGTGCGCATGCTTTTGACCGGCCAAGGGGATCTTGAGGCGGCTATCGATGCCGTGAACCGTGCGGGGATTTTTCGATTTTTGAACAAACCTTGTTCCAAGGAAACTCTGATCGCCAGTCTGAAAGATGGATTGGTCCAGTACCGGTCCGTTCAGACGGAAAAGGAGGTTCTCAGGGGAACCCTGCAGGGGACCATTCGGGTTCTTTCCAACATCCTCTCCCTGGTCAACCCCTGTGCCTTTGGCCGGGGTGAGCGGATCAGGGGGCAGATGATCTCCCTGGCCAGGTCCTTCGGCCTGCCCGGGGTCTGGCAGTACGAACTGGCGGCCCTGCTTTCCCAGATCGGATGGGTCTCGGTCACCTCCCTGGGCCCCGGTGTGCGGATAGGTGACAGGGAGATGGCCCCGGAAGAGGCTGTGGCCATTGAGAAGCATCCCGAGGCGGCCGCCTGGCTTCTTTCCGACATCCCCCGATTTGAAAAAATTATCGAGATGATCCGGCTGCAGAAGGAGGATTATCTGGAGGGCCTGGATATTCCCCTTGGGGCGTATATGCTCAGGATCTGCCTGGATTTTGACAAGCTCAAGCAGCAGGACATGCTCACGACGGACGCGGTGGATTTCATGCGCAAGAATGTTGAACTCTACCACCCCGAGGTGCTGGAACGTTTCTGCCAGATGGTGACCTCGTCCCGCAAAAAGGGAAAGCGGGCGCTCCGGCTCCAGGATCTGGAGGTGGGCTGGATTTTTGCCGAGGATCTGACCGTCAAAGGCGGCGGCCATCTGCTCATTGCCAAAGGCCATGTGGTCAGTCCGGCGACCCTGTTCCGCCTGAAGATATTGTCTGAGACCTATGCGCTTGAAGATCGCTTTATATACCTTTATCCACCGCTCATCAACGAGGATTCGTAGCTTAACATGTGTTCGATGCAGACAGATGCCCCCGCCACCCTTGATGATCTCGTTGTCAGGGTTCCCTGGTTTTCCAGGGGGCAATGGAAGGCCATGGTAACGGCAGCCAACGGATCGCTCTGCCGGGAAGAGAGCTATGCCCAGTGGCGCAGAAAGGCCGGGGAGAATATCGCCTCCATCCATCGGGCCGGGATCAGAACGTGCAAGGTGGATGTAAATACGCGGGCATTTGTCCGCTGGTGCCGGGCGCGGTCCAAAGGGTTGAACGCCGCCTCACTGGCCGAATATATTTCCAAATGTCCCAACAAGTAGCACCTTTCTCTCCGACAAGGCCATTGTGCCCTTCACATGAGTGCGGAAAAATATCCAGTCACAAAAAAGCCCCGGGATCGGGGTTTTTTTGTGACTGGATGAAACAGACAGGAAAAAAGTCGGTATCGCGGGGCGCCTTGCATCTTTATGCAGACATACTCAAAACGGTAGAGCGAGTTCCCGTTCGGGCTTTCTCCGGCTATGCGGCCTGGATTTTCGGGCCGCCTTCTTTTTTGCGGGCATCTTGCCTTTGCGATACGGATAAAGCCAACATGGTTCCAGGCCGTCCATCTGTTTATGGGCCGTACAAGTATCCGCTGCCTTTGCCGAACCTGCACAGCGCAGGCAGAACTTTCTGATCGCCTTGAGCAGCTTGGCCCGTGGTTTTGCCGCCCGGGTGCCGAGACGAAAGGGGTACAGGGGGCATGCTTCGTCAGGACACTGGGCAACGAATTTTCTGCTACCACCCTGGCAAAGAAGACATGTCTTGCGGATGGCCTTGATCGGGCTGATCCGTTCTGGGGACATACATTCCTCGTGTGTGTGATCGGGAAATCAACAACCCGACTTGCTCTGTGTGCCGATGTAAGGATCTTGTCAAGAGTCGGTCAAAAAACCATGAACGAGGTTTTTCCTCCTTCAATAGGTTTATCTTTTTGATCTTTTTTAGAAGGTTTTTTGATTTTTTGCAAACCACTTTCCTGATCTCCCCGTACATTTTGTGTGCTTCAGGATCAAAGGGGTAAAAAAAACTTGACAGGTTTGTCCTTTTTTGCACAAGAAAAAACCGACCGAGCGCTCACTCGGGATTTTAAGGAGATCACATGTCACTGAAACAAACCATCCTGGAAACAGCCACCCGGTTGTTTGCCACCAATGGATTCAAAAATACTTCAATTTCAGCAATCTCCAAGCATTCCGGGGCTGCTGAGGGAACGATTTTTCATCATTTCAAAAACAAGGAGGACGTATTTCTTTGTACGTTGAACAGAGCCAAGGGACTTATTATCAATGAGGTGGATGAACAGATCAACAACAAACATTTTGAGTCCGGCCTGGAAATGGTCGAAGCTGTCATCAACGTGTATTTCTACTTGTCCGAAGAGTGGGCAAATGAGCTGTCATTGCTTTTTAGGAGTCATTCCTATGAACTGGCTTCTGTAAACAATGCCTGTCGAACGACAATGGAAAGCATTTACAATTGTTTCTTAAACGCAATGAGCGAGGGGATTGTCATTGGCATCGAGGATGGGTCGATTGCCAATGTTTCCGCATCCAAGACTGCGGTCATCATTTTCGGGATGCTCAACGGTTTGTTGCGATTTGATGTGGAGAACATTTTTCCTGTGCATTCCCTGTATTTTGATATTATGCAGGCGTGCAAGAAAATTCTAACCAACGGTTGTGACGAGGTGCTGGTATGATTGCTGTAGTATCCAAGATATTTCCTTTTATGGACTGGTTCAAAGGATATACCATGGGCAAGTTCAAGCTGGATATGGTCGCCGGCTTGACGGTGGCTTTGGTGCTTATACCCCAGTCCATGGCCTATGCCCAGCTTGCCGGGCTTCCGGCATATTATGGTTTGTATGCATCCTTTCTTCCCCCCATGATTGCGGCCCTGTTTGGATCGAGTCGGCAGCTGGCAACCGGACCCGTGGCCGTTGTCTCTTTGATGACAGCGGCTTCCCTGGAACCCCTGGCAACGGCCGGGAGCGAGGCGTTTATCGCCTATGCCATCCTTTTGGCCCTGAGTGTCGGGCTGTTTCAACTTCTGCTGGGCGTGCTCCGACTGGGATTGGTGGTCAATTTTCTCTCCCATCCCGTTGTCAACGGGTTTACCAATGCCGCGGCGATCATCATCGGGACGTCTCAGTTTTCCAAACTCTTTGGTGTGTATGTGGACAAGGCACCCCACCATTACGAAACCATCTGGCGGGTCTGCAAGGCAGCCGTTCATTACACGCATTGGCCCACACTGGCCATGGCGGTTCTGGCCTTTGGGATCATGTACGGGTTGAAGAAGATCAACCCCAGAATCCCCAACGTACTGGTGGCCGTGGTCGTGACCACGCTGCTCGCATGGGCACTCGGATTTGAGCACAATTACAAGGGGGGTGTGGACAGCATCATGGCTCCGGAAATCCGCAGCGATATCGCCTCCTTCAATCAGGCCGTTGGTGACAATGCCCGGTACGGGGAAGAGCGGGCCCAGCTGACCAGCCAATTGAACGCGATCAAGCAGGAGAGCGGGGTTCGCTCCATCGAGTATCTGGACAAGCAGCACGATATCGACGTTGTGGGTTCCAAGATCGAGATGGCCAAGTCCAGGGCCCACATTTTTCGCGAGAAGATCCGCAGCCAGCTTCTCGCCGGGGTCGAGCAGGCCGGTGGCGGTTTGATCTTCTATCCCGAGAACCAGCTTCCCGGGGGAGTCGAGGGAGACGGGCGGACCTGGAGGATCAAGGTCGGCAATGCCCAGCTTGCCGAGAACAATCTGTTGTTTACAGGTGGCGGAGCCGTTGTGGGCCTCGTTCCCAGCGGTTTGCCGACCATCAGTATTCCCTCCTTTTCACTTGGTTCCATTCTGACCCTGCTTCCTTTTGCGGCGATCATTTCACTGCTCGGTTTCATGGAGGCCATCTCCATTGCCAAGGCCATGGCTGCAAAGACAGGACAACGCCTCGATCCGAATCAGGAACTCATTGGTCAGGGATTGGCCAATATCATCGGCGCATTCGGTAAGAGCTATCCGGCTTCAGGGTCGTTTTCCCGTTCAGCCGTCAATCTCCAGGCCGGAGCCGTGACCGGTTTTTCCAGCGTGGTCACCAGTTTGACCGTTGTCATCGCCCTGCTCTTCTTCACCCCGCTCCTCTATCATCTGCCCCAGGCCGTTTTGGCTGCGGTCATCATGATGGCGGTTATCGGGCTGGTCAACGTCTCGGGTTTTATCCATGCCTGGAAGGCCCAGTGGTATGATGGGGCCATCTCCATTTTTACCTTTTTTTGCACCCTGGCCTTTGCCCCGCACCTGGACAAGGGCATCATGATCGGCGTGACCCTTTCCCTCGGGGTCTTTCTGTACAAGAGCATGCGTCCCAAGGTGGCCAAACTGGCCATGGGCAAGGATGCTTCCCTGCAGTGCATAGACACTTCCGTGCTCGATGAATGCAAGTACATCGCCACCATCCGGTTCGATGGTCCCCTGTTCTTTGCCAATGCCAGCTATCTGGAGGATCGGGTTACCGAGATCATGCGCACCATGCCGGATTTGAAGCACATCCATATTTCGGCCAGCGGAATCAATGAGATGGACGCCTCGGGCGAAGAGGCCCTCTCCCTTCTGGTGGAGCGCATCCGAAGTACCGGCAGGGGTATCTCCTTTTCCGGCGTCAAGGAGCGGGTTCTCGATGTCATGAGGCGAACCCATCTTCTGGAAAAGATCGGCGAAGAAAATTTCTATCCAACCCTTGAAGGAGCCATCAAAGCTCTGTACATCTCTGTGCATCCTCAGGGTGAAGATGTCTGCGAATGTCCTCTGGTGCGCTACATGCCCAAGAAAGGCTCAACGGGGGTCAACCAGCCAGCCTGATGCAGCAAATCGTAGCATTCGACACAGACCGGGAGGGATGGTTTTCATGCCCGATCATTCCTTTTTCGCAAGATTTTGCAACCCTATTCTACCAAAGGGAGAATATTCATGTCTTCGATAACGATATTCCACGGCAATTTTGTCCATTCCAAGGAGATCTGCACACAAGCGGCCCAGGCCCTTGGCTATGAAATAGTCCACGATCAGGATCTGATCGTGAAGGCGAGCGAACGTTTCAATATTGCTGAAAACAAGATCACCCGGGCCGTCTATGAAAAGCCTTCGGCCTTTGATAAATTCACCCATGAAAAGGCGCGTTGCGTGGCCTATCTCAAGTCGGTCATGGCTAGCGATCTGGCCCGAGATAATGTGATTTATTACGGATTCCTGGGACATTTGATCCCTGAATCCATCTCCCATGTACTCAAGATCTGCCTCATTGCCGATCGCAAGGCCCGGCTCGAGGCGGCCCAGGCTGCGGGAATGAGCGAGAAGGATGCCCAAAAGGCCATTCTCAAATACGACGAAAGCTGTTCCTTCTGGACGGATCATCTCTTTCACAAGGATCCCTGGGATGCCTCCCTGTATGACATCATCATCCCAACAGACAAGAAAGAACGCTCGGAATGTGTGGATATTATCGTCAAATCGGCCAAAAACGAGATTGTCAGAGTCACGGACAAGAGCCGTCAGGCGGTCACCGATTTTGTTTTGGCTGCCAAGGTCGAGCTCGCCCTGGCCAAGGCCGGTCACAGCATGACGGTTACTGCCGATCAGGGCGAGGTGACCATTGTCATTGAGAAAAACGTGATCATGCTTGCCCGCCTCGAAGACGAGCTCAAGCAGATCGCTTCGGAGGTTGAAGGGGTCTCGGCCGTGTATACCAAGGTCGGTGCGAATTTTTATCGCAACGATGTCTACCGGCGCTATGATTTTGAAACCCCGGCCAAGGTCCTGCTGGTCGATGACGAAAGGGAATTCGTGGAAACCCTGTCCGAGCGTATGCTCATGCGGGACATGGGTTCGCATGTGGTCTATGACGGAAAAGAGGCCTTGGAGTTCGTTCAGGATGAGGAACCCGAGGTCATGGTTCTGGATCTGCGCATGCCCGGTGTGGACGGCTACGAGGTGCTGCGCAGGATCAAGAAGGAACATTCCAAGGTGGAGGTCATCATCCTCACCGGCCATGGTTCGGATGCGGACCGGGCCAAATGCATGGAGATGGGGGCCTTTGCCTACCTGGAGAAACCCGTGAATATCGACAAGCTGGCCGAGACCCTCAAGGCGGCCAAAGCCAAATACGCGCAGGGCTAGAAACGACTTCGATATGCTCCCGGCCATCCTGTCCGTTGGCGGATGTCCGGGTGGCGGGAGCACATCAATGCAACTCGTGTGGGAGAGACCTTTATCCCGGATGGAGAGCGGCAGATCATGATACAATTACCCGAATTCATCAACAGACTGCTTCCTCCCTTCTGGAGGGAGACTGATCCCATAAAAGAGGCCCAGAGCGTTTTCAGCTACCGGCGGGTCTGGTGGTGGGTCATCATCAGCATGACGATTGTTGCCATCCTGCCCCTGCTTTTGCTGACGGTCATGAACCTCAACCAATACCAGAAGACCATCTATTCGGAGATGGTCTATCCGGCGTCACGGCTTATCTCCAATGTCAAGCGGAGTGTCTCCTTCTTCCTCGAGGAACGGCGATCAGCCCTGAATTTTCTGGTCGAGGACAATTCTTTTGAAGAATTGACGGACAAGCGTCACCTCTCCCAGGTTTTCGGGCATCTGAAAACGGCCTTTGGCGGATTTATCGATCTCGGAGTGATCGATATACAGGGCAGACAGCGGGCCTATGTAGGCCCCTACCCCCTGGAGGACAGGAACTACAAGGATCAGAGCTGGTTCAGCGAGGTCATTGTCCGGGGAATCTATATCAGTGATGTCTTCATGGGATTTCGGGATGTCCCCCATTTCATTATTGCGGTCAAACATCAACAGGACGATGGATCCTTCTTTATCCTCAGGGCGACCATTGACACGGCTGAATTTTACGAGCTGGTGGAATATCTGGATATTCGTACCGGTTGGGATGCCTTTATCATCAACCGCAAGGGTATCCTCCAGACCCCTTCGCGAACCCTCGGGAATGTCCTGGAATCAAGCGGCGTGGAGGTCCCCACGTATTCGACGAATACAAAAATCATTCAAACAGCGGACTGGGTTACGGGATATGCCTATATCCCGAACACACCCTTTATCTTCATGCTTCTGCGTGAGCAGGGGGGTGCGGCCGATGGATTGGGCAAATTGCGCAGCGAGGTGCTCGTCATCCTCACGGTATCCGCGGTGGCCATCTTTTTTCTCATCATCTGGGTAGTCACCTTTCTGGTCAATCGGATCTATATGGCGGACAAGACCCGGGCCGCTGCCATGCGCCGTATCGAGCACACCGGGAAGATGGCCTCCATCGGCCGGTTGGCCGCGGGCGTGGCCCACGAGATCAACAATCCCCTGGCGATCATCAATGAGAAGAGCGGGTTGATCAAGGATCTGCTGACCTATTCCAAGGAATACAAGGCAGACCCCCGGCTGCTTGGTCTGATTGATTCCGTTCTTCAGTCCGTTGAGCGGTGCAGCACGATTACCCACAGGCTGCTTGGGTTCGCCCGGCATATTGACGTGCGGGTGGAAGCCCTCGACATGACCAAGCTTATGGATGAGGTACTCGGATTTCTGAAGAAGGAGGCCGAATACCGGGATATTCACATCGGGCTGCACGCCGAGGAGGATCTGCCTGAGATCCAGAGCGACCGGGGACAGCTCCAGCAGGTTTTTTTGAATATCATCAACAACGCCTTTGCCGCTGTGGACGATGGCGGGTGTATCAATATCGAGCTGGGAAGAGTCGATGAAAATCGGGTGGCTGTGATGATAGCGGACAACGGCAAGGGCATCAGCCCGCAGAACATGAAGCGGATCTTCGAGCCCTTCTTCTCCACCAAGACCAAACAGGGCGGCACGGGCCTCGGACTTTCCATCACCTACGGCCTGGTTGAGAAGCTCGGAGGCACTATCCACGTGCAGAGTGAACTCGGCAAGGGCACGACCTTTACCATAGAGTTACCCATCAAGCGGTAGATCCGAGATGATCCGAGGTGACAGAGAATCAAACTGTACTTTCAATATCGGGAATGGACCCGGCTGATCCGGGTCCTTATGGGGTGAGAACGTGAATATACTGTTAGTTGACGATGAAGAGGAATTGGTGAGCACCTTGGCCGAGCGTCTGGGCTTTCGGGGGATTCGTGCCGACTGGGCCACCTCAGCGAAAAAGGCCATCGAACTCGTGCAGGACAAGCATTACGATGTCGCGGTGCTGGATGTGAAGATGCCCCGCATCAGCGGGTTGGAATTGATGGGCATACTCAAGAAAAAGGATCCGGAATTGCGGTTTATATTTCTGACCGGCCATGGTTCTGAATCGGATTTCCGGCATGGATGCGAACGCGGCGCCTGTTTCTACCTCATAAAACCCTTGAAGCTGGAGGCATTGGTCGAAAAGCTCGAGGAGGCCATGGCCGGGAAGAAGCAGGATCAGGGAGATAATCTGCTATGACCACCACCAAGGACGATTCACACCAGGCGTTTGGCCAGAAGGCCGGGCTTGCCTTTTTCGGCAGGATGTGCGCCAGCATTTCCCATGAGATCAAGAACTGTCTAGCCGTGATCAATGAACAGAACGGTCTGCACGAAGATCTGCTCATGCTCCAAAAACAGGGCCGGGAGCTGCCACCGGAGCGGATCGAGCGGATCAACACCACTATCGGCGCCCAGGTTCAGCGCATGGATTCCATCATCAAACGATTGAACCGGTTCGCCCACAGCCCGGACAAGGTGGAGGAGCAGATCGATCTCGGGGAGATGTGTGCCTATGTCGTGGAATTGTGCAAACGGTTCGCCGCGAATCGCGGGGTCGTGCTGGCCTGTGATGCGCACGATTCCGTTGTCACCACGGCACAGCCCTTTCTTGTCACCCATCTGCTGGTGGAATGCCTTCAAAGGGTTTTTGCCGCTGTTTCCTCCGGGGAGACCATTGTCCTGCAGACGGCCCGGACCGATCAGGGACCTGTTATTGCAATCAAACCCGGTTTGGAGCATACTTCGCAAACAGTCCAGTCTCTGGCCGCAGCTGTTGGCGCGGTTGTGGAGACCGGGGCGGATCAGACGCGGGTGCGTTTTCAGGACGTTTGAAACAACGGGGTGTGCTGTCCGGGCGTATCCCTGTCAGGAGAGCGAAGGGCTTGTTTGAATATACGGTTCAAGGCCAAAACATGGCCGGGGATGATGAAAAAAGGAGAGACTATGTCTAAGGAAAAGGTCTTGCTGGTCGATGATGAAAAGGATTTTTTGAGTGCCCTGGCTGAACGGATGCAGGTGCGTGGCATAGACGTGGCCACGGCAACCACCGGTCAGCAGGCCCTTGAAATGGTGGATGCGGATTCCTACGATGCCATTGTTCTTGATCTCCAGCTTCCGGATATCGACGGGTTGGAGACCTTGAAGGGGATCAAGGCGAGCCATCCCGAGGCCCAGATCATCCTGCTCACGGGTCACGCAACCGTTGAGAAAGGGATCGAGGCCATGAAGATCGGAGCCACGGATTTTCTGGAGAAACCAGCTGATCTCAAGGCGTTGACCGAGAAGATCGCCGCGGCCAAGGAAAAGAAGATGGTCATTGTCCAGAAAAAGAGCGAGGAAAAGATCAACAAGATCCTGGAAGCCAAGGGGTGGTGATCAAGTTTTTCGCCAACAGATTTGCATACAAAAAGCCGTCGCATGACGGCTTTTTTTTATGCAAGATGAACGATGTTCTTCGTGTCAGTACTCGGATAGTTTAGTACGTATCCATGCGGGTTTTTTTCGACAATCAAGGATGGCTTTGACGGTTACAATATTCCCATTGACTGTGTAGTAGATGGCAAAAGGGAACCGACGGGAAAGGGCTCGGTGAAATCCTGCCACTGTTTCGTGTATCCCCGCAAAAAATGCCAATGAGTCAATGTCTGATGTGAGAGAATCCAAAAAATAACGACCAAGTCCCTCTTGCTGACCCTGGTAGAATCGGAATCCTTCCCACAGATCCTGTTCAGCTTCAGCGAGGAGCCTTATTTTCATGCGATACCTGCTGAAGCCGTTTTTTGACCTCGTCCCAATCGCGGAACTCAGCCAGTCCCTTATCAATTTTTTGCTGCCGCATTTGCAGAAGGTCCATATGCCATGTGGGTGAGGAGACCGCATCGGGAGTCCGGCACAACTCATCCCAAAGCTGTTCCATCGCGAAAATTTTTTCTTCGATGGTCATGTTGGTTGTAGATATGGTTTGCATGATCCCTCCTTGATTACTTCTTATGACTCATCAATCTCTCGCGGATACGTGAAAGTCAACAGGGAAAGCCTTGAGTTTTTCTTTGCGCATTCACTCCGAGTGCGAAAGAGCCTGTATCCCTCCCTGTACCAGAACGTCAGTGAACCTTGCCAGGAGTTCCGATTGCCGGGTCCAGGTGTGCCAGAAGAGCGCAATGGGCAGTGCATGGCCCGGAGCGCATTCTTCGCGTCGGTCGCTGTCAGGCAGCCCCTCGAGTTGCAGGTCCGGGATGAGTCCGTATCCGTGGCCCTGGGTGATGACCCGGACGAATTGTTCCGAAGACGGAATATAGTGGGCTGGGAAGGAATGGGAAAAGTCCGAAAAGAGATGGCTTAACATGCTGGTATGAAGCCCGGGCCGAGCTCATCAGCTGGATGGCTTGGCTGGGGAGCCTTTTTCTGATTTGGTGCGGGTGGCGCGCCTTGCGGTCAGCCCTGCGCGGCGGGCAGCTGGATATGGCCGGGGCCGGCCGTCTGACCCTGAAGGGGGCCGTGGCGACCACCTTGACCGTAACCCTGCTCAATCCCCATGTCTATCTGGACACCATGCTCTTTCTGGGGGGGATCAGCACCCAGTTTGCAGGGACGGGCAGATATATTTTCGGGGTGGGAGCGATGACGGCCTCTCTTCTCTGGTTTTTCAGCCTGAGCGTTGGCGGCCAGTTTCTGGCCCCCCTGTTCAGGAAGCCCCTGACATGGCGTTTTCTCGACGGGTTCGTCTGCCTGACCATGTGGGGAATCGCCGCAACCATGATCACCCGCCAGCTGGCCCCTTCCGTGTCCCTGCCGTAGCCACTACCTCTCCATAAGCAGAGACGGGTTCACGAAGACGTGCCGTCTTCGTGTGATGCGACACTAAAAGGCACTGAATCCCGAACATGGAGGTCCATCTGGGGAAAGGAGATCTCGATGCCCGCCTCGGCAAAGGCGGTGTTCACTCCTTCATGCAGATCCGAGAGGGTCGACAGGGAAAAGTCGATGTGATCGACCCAGACGCGAAGAATGAAGTCCAGGGAACTGGCTCCAAAGGCGGTGAAGAGAACCGTGGGCGCGGGGTCGGCCAGCACGTGGGGGTGCGACCTGGCCACGTCCATCAGGGTCGTCTTGACCCGCTCGATATCCGATCCATAGGCCACGCCGACCAGCAGATCCCTGCGCAGCCGGTTGTCGCCGCGGTGGGTCCAGTTGGTCAGCCGCCCGGAAATGAGTTCGGAGTTGGGGACAAAGATGATCGAATTGTCAAAGGTTTGGATCTCGGTGTTCCGGATGTTGATCTTGCGTACGGTGCCCCAGGTCTGGTCGAGCTGGATGACGTCGTCGGCCTGGATGGTCCGTCCGAAAAGCAGGATCAGCCCGCTGATGAAGTTGTTGATCAGATTCTGGAGGCCGAAACCGATCCCCACGGAGAGACCCCCGGCGATGACCGCGAGGGAGGTCAGCCTGATGCCCATGATGTTCACGGCGATGATGCCGCTGACGATCCAGATGGCGTATCCCCCGGTGGTGCGCAGGGAGGTGATGATCCCGGGGTCGATCTTGGACCATCGGAAGTATCTCTGGTCCAGGATGGATCCCCAGATGTTCACAAAGGCGTGGGTCAGATAGAACACAACGATGATCACTGCAAAACGGAAAAAATTCAGGGAATAGTCGCCCCAGCTCAGGTTCATGCTCGAAATACGCTGAAAGACGAAATCGCTCCCCAGATGGATGGTCAACCAGCCCAGGACGATGGAAAGGCCGAGAATCCAGATGAGCGGGGAGCCAAAGCCGATCACGAGTCCCTTGATAATGGTCATGCCCAGGGTTGCGGGCAGGCGTTCGACAGCGGCCCGAAGCCAGCTGGTGGCAACGATGACCAGCTGCAGAAAAAGGCAGGACAACGCCCACACCTGACTAAGGATCAGCGAAAGCTGCAAGAGTCCGAAAAAGGCGAGAATGAAGAAGAGCGCACAGACAAAGGGGGTCAGCCTGAGGATGGCCTTTTCGAGCATAAAGGGGGCATGGAGTCGGCGTGCCACGATCATGGACCCGCCCAGCACTCCCAGCCAGGTCAGGGTGGAAAAGAGCTGGGGCATATCCAGGAGCTGCACAAGGGTGGCCCCTGCAAACAGGAAAAATCCGGGCCGCAAGGCCGGAATCCGGTTTCCGGCCTCTTCGAGGACCCGTCCGATCCAGGCCGTGCGCATGATTCCATAGAACAGGGCGAGATAGATCAGGCTCAGCTGCAGGGTGGTCTGGCGGTATCCCGAGGTAAAGAAGGCACCCAGCAGGGCCAGGGACAGAGAAACCCACACCAGGGGAGATCGAATCTGCCCTGTTTGTTGAGCCTTGGCCATCCGTTGCCAGAGACCTATTTTTCGGAGCGAGAAATAGATCCCTCCCAGAAGGAGCAGCCAATAGATGATCACCTTCCCGATCCAGTCGGTCCACTCGGCGCTGGAGGCCGGGAGCTGGATGCGCAGAAAGGCGGGAAACTCCGTGAACCATTTGCCCAGATCGAACAGGCTCGTCTTCCAGATTTCGGGAGCGAGCAGGGTCTGTTGGGGAGAGAAAAGCAGCCGCTTCCAGGAGCCGGGAAGCGCCTTTTCCATGGATTCAATGGCCTCTCGGGCCCGTCCATCGAGATCGGTGATTGTACCCAGGGCCCGGTTCAATGCCTTCTGGTGCGCCTTGATCGCCTGCTCGCTCTGGCTCAGGGCGCGTCTGAGCCCCTCCAGCGTGTCCCGGAGTGCCGGGGGCAGCTCTCTGGTCCAGGGCTGACTGGCCTCGGCAGCGAGTAATGTGATCTTTTCCTGACGCTTTTCGAGCTCCTTGAGCAGCTGTTCGGCCGGTCCCATGCTGGCCTCAATTTCGGCGCTCAGATTACGCAGGTCTTGCAGAACCCCGCGTGTCTCATACGGTCTGCCCTGAACGATTCGGGCCATACCTTCGAGCTGGCGGAGTTGTTGTCTGAGAGTTTTGCTGGTGGCACCCAGGGTTTCCAGTACATTTTGGACCCGGGCCGCGATTGCCTCGCGTGAATCGATAAATTCCTGAATCTCAGCAAGGGTCGCGTCAAAATAGGTGGAGATCCTGGCCTCCTCGGCGGGAGAGATCGCCGGGGTGGTATCCTGGGCCGGGCCGGATTCTGCAACCGTCAACGCGGCGAACAGGCAGAGAGGCAGGATGACGGCCATCCGTAAGCGATGGCAAAAACCGTGAAGGATTCGAGTGGTCATGACAATGATGGGAATGGGTGAGTAGGAAACACGCCCGACAAGGCGTCTGGGGCATCTGTCCGGGATGCGCTTACGCCGGACGAAACAGGAGTACCCGGATTGTGACCGAATGACCCCCCTCGTATCATGGAAAATCAAGAAACCGCAATCCGCGGTGACATGCCGCGGTGCGGGATTATTCGCGAACCTGAATGGGCGCGGGATCGTCGGGATGGTCCGGCACGTTCTCCTGGTTCCGGGGTGTGGGTTTGCGTTTGCGACGGCGTTTTCGGGTTCCATTCATATCAGCCAACTCTGCCAGCTCGGCCAATCTTTCGTCAACGGCCTCATAAATGGAGTTTTTGGAAAACCCCCCGCTCTTGAGTCTTCGTCCGGGTTTCATGCCGGTCAGGATCTCCATGGCCTCTTCAATGGTTTTGACCGCATAGACATGGAACATGTTCTGTTCCACTGCCTCGACGACTTCATCACTGAGCATGAGCTGGGATGTATTGTCCCAGGGAATGAGGACCCCCTGGTCTCCGGTCAGACCGCGGCGTTTGCAGACATTGAAAAAGCCTTCGATTTTGCGGGTCACCTCGCCCACGGCCAGGATGGCACCGGATTGACTGATGGCACCGGTGAAGGCCAGGTTGAGTTTGATAGGGATGTCGGCCAGGGATGAAAGCAGGGCCGTGAGTTCGGCGCCAGAGGCCGAATCCCCGTCCACATGGGCGTAACTCTGCTCGAAGCACAGGCTTCCGGTCAACACCAGGGGTTTGTCCTTGGCAAAAAGTTCCAGAAGATAGCTTTTCAGGATCATCATCCCTTTGGTGTGGATCGGCCCGCCCAACTCAGCCTCCCGCTCCAGATCGAGGATACCCCCGTGGCCTACGCCCACGGTGCAGGAGATCTCATGGGGAAGTCCCAGAACATAATCCCCTATTTGACTCACGGACAACCCATTGGCCCGTCCGACCGCCTCGCCCTGGGTTCGAACCTTGATCACGGTTCGATCATATTCGTGCAGAAACTCCTCCTCGTAAAGATTGAGCCGGTATTCACCTGCCTTGAGCGCCTCATTGACCAGGGCCACGTCCACCCTGGTCTCGGAGCGCATCTTTCGTAGGGCATCGGCCTCGATCATGACCTCTCGCATTCTTGAAAAAAACAAGGACAGGCGTTCCTGGTCCTGGGCAAGGCGAGAGGAGTGATCCACCAGCCGGGCCAGGGCCTCCCTGGTAAAGGGGTGCAGCCCGTTCTCCGAAACAATGTGGCGCAGAGCCCGCACATAGGCGGTTACCGTCTCGGCCGACCTGGACACTGTCTCCTGGATGTGGGCCTTTATCTTGAAGTATTTTCGGAATCGTTCTTCCTGTTCCAGGAGGATGTCGTACATCTCGTCGTCGCCGATGAGAATGATTTTCAGATCCATGGGGATGGGTTCAGGCTCGATGGTCTTGGTCCGGACGAGATCATAGTGATCGGTGGGATCTTCCACCCAGAGCCGGGCCGAGCGCAGACAGCGCAGGAGGCCTTCCCAGGCCACGGGATGGGCCAGAAGGTCGTTGATGTACAGGATCAGATAGCCCCCGTTGGCCCGGTGGATGGATCCTGCCTTGATCAGGCTGTAGTCCGTGTAATAGGTTCCCCATTCGGTTTCCCGTTCAATGCATCCAAGGAGATTGAAGAATCCGGGGTTGGTCTCCACAACGATGGGCGCACCTTTCTGGTCGCCATTGTCGACAAAGAGGTTGATATCGTATCGTTGGAAAAAGTTTTCCATACCCTGTGGAAAGTCCTGGCCCGGTTCGAGAACACCGGTTTTTTCCTTTTCCTTGAATTTTTCCAGGTTTTCCTCAATATCCTTGGTCAGGGCCTCAAGATAGGCCGTGACCTCCCGGTTGGAGGCAAATGCTTCGGCAAGTCCGGCCAGGGCATTCGTGGCCACGGATCGGGCGACTTCCTGTTCCAGATCCTGTTCTTTTTCCCTGAAGTCCTGCTCTTCCTTGTTTATCCGTCTGGAAAGGTCGATGACTTCATCCATGATCGCCGAACTCTGTTTTTTGAGGCTCTGGCGCAGGGTGTGGTCCAGCCGTTCGTATTCCTCGGGGGAGAGGACCTTGCCTTCCACAAGGGGATAGAGCGAAAGCGAGCCGTCCTCATCGGCGTTGAGGCTGAATCCCCGAGCATTGGCCCGTGTTTCCATGGTTTCGAGCAGATTGTCCCTTTTGAAGTTGTAGGCATTGATGAGGTCATCGTGCCGCATGACATAGGATTCGTGCTCGTAGCGTGCGGGAAGGTCGTGCCGGATCTCTTTGAGGGCCTTGGCAAGCCCCTGCTTGAGGGCTCGTCCCTGGCCGGGAGCCAGGGCAATGGCCCTCGGACGGTCCTGGTCTTTGAAATTGAAGGTATATACCCAATCCACAGGGGTGGATTGCTCTGCCGCCCGGGGGGAGAGGAATTTTTTCACCAGGTAGCTCCGTCCCAGCCCCGGTTCACCCGCCAGATAGATGTTATATTCAAAGGTGCTGACATTGAGACCCAGCTCAAGAGCCTGCAGCGCCCGGGGCTGGAAGGGACGCAGCCACTCGGGTCCATTGGCGCGAGCAGGAATCTTGCGCGGGTTCTGGCGGGTTGCGAGTTGGCTGGCTTTGAGACGGTAGGATCGTTTCGACATGCTGTATCCAGTGGATGAGGTTTTTGATGATTGCTTGACAGGACGTCGTTTCAGAGAAATAAGACCCGTCGTTGAGGCGTCCGCGTCAAAAGGGCCATGCGGGTTGGTGGGCTTATAAGGGTTGCCTTCCCAGGAGGCAAGTTCGAGCTTATGGCCTGCTAATGCTTCAACATGCTCATATCATGCATGAATCTGTTTTTTCCACCCTGAAGGGAGGAATGAAAAAAATGGATAAAAGCACAATTCATGCGTTGACTTGGCTCATGTCTCTGTGGTAGCTCTGCGCATCTTGTGAATGTTTGCGCGATCTCTTGGCGCGAACCTGTCGTTTCCGGAACCCTTTGAGTGATACCCATGTTCTTTCAAAAGAAGAATAGAAAAGATAGGAAGCAATTCGAGATCCTTGCCAATATGAGTATCGTCGGGATTCATCTCGTGACCTGTACCTTTGTTGGTTTGGCCATGGGATATTTCCTGGACAAATGGCTTGGGACCAAGCCGTGGGGGCTTCTCTTCTTTTTGATTTTTGGTATCGCAGCTGGGTTCAAGAATGTGTACATGGAAGTCAAGAAGCTTCAGGACCAGGATGAAGGCAGGGGCAGGCATGATGGCAGTCATTGATCGCTACCTGTATAGGCATGGTTTCGTGAACGAAGAGGTCCGCTGGCTCGTTCGTAACCAGATCGTTCTGGCACTGGCCTTGCTTCTTCTCCTTCCCGTTGGTTTCTTTGCAGTCTGGCCTTTGGACCTGGTGGCCGGCGGGTTGATCGGGACGCTGAATTTCTATGCTCTGGCCAAGGTGATCCAGGGATTGATTTTTCTTCGTCAGGGGTCGGTGGTTCTGTTGTTGTTCGGCTTTTATACCCGCCTTGGCTTGACCGGTGTAGCATTGTATGTGCTTATCGTCTGGTGTGGGTCCTCGGTGGTGGCTTTGTTGGCGGGCCTGTCACTGGTGTTGGTGAATATTTTGATGTATGGCGCGAAATATTTCGTAGGGCAAAAATTGAAGGAGGCGTAGGACGATGGCAGCTGATCTGCATCCGATCTTTCTCGTGGAAGAAGCGGTTAAACTTGTTGCACCTTTTCTCGTGGATGCGCATGGGCACTTGTTGATTCCCAACAACGTCCTGTATGCGTGGACGATCATGGCCGGTCTTTTTATTGTCGGCTGGTTGGCCAGCAGGAAAATCTCACTGGTACCGGCTGGTTTTCAGAATTTTTTTGAATTTCTGATCGGTTCCCTGGAGGATTTTGTCGTGTCCAATATGGGCGAGAATGGTCGCAAGGTATTTCCCGTTCTCTGTACCCTGTTCATTTTCATCCTTTGCTGCAACATTGCCGGTATGCTCCCCGGTGGTGATGCTCCCACGGCCAACGTGAACACCAATGCGGCCATGGCCGTGTTCGTCTTCCTGTATTACAATTTTTGGGGCTTCAAGCTGCATGGGTTCAAATATATCAAGCATTTCATGGGTCCCTTCTGGTGGTTGGCGCCTTTGATGTTCCCCATCGAGGTCATCAGTCACTTTGCACGCCCCCTTTCCTTGACCCTCAGGCTTTTTGGTAACATCCGGGGTGAGGATATCGTTTTGGCCCTGCTGTTCATCCTGGCTCCGGTGGTCTCCACCCTGCCCATGTGTTTTCTCTTTCTTTTGGCTGACTGCATCCAGGCATTTGTCTTCTTCATGCTCAGCCTGGTCTATCTGCAGGGCGCTTTTTCAGAGGCCCACTAATTCGGGGAAATGGTCGTTCGACCACAATTATATAACATTGTTTGGAGGAAAGTATCATGCGTAAAGGTTTTATGGTTGTTCTGAGCACAATTGCTATGGTTGCTGTTGCTGGCGTTGCTTTTGCCGCTGATGTCGCTCCTGCCGTCATCTCCATGACCTCTCTGGCCACTGCTATTGGTATGGCTATCGCCGCTGCCGGTTGTGGTATCGGTCAGGGCCTCGGACTCAAGGCTGCTTGTGAAGGTACCGCTCGCAACCCCGAAGCTTCCGGTAAGATCACCGTCACCATGCTCGTTGGTCTGGCCATGATCGAATCTCTGGCCATTTACGCTCTGGTTGTTAATCTGATCCTGCTTTTCGCCAATCCTTTTATCGGCTAGTTCAGATCAGTAGGTTTCGAAAGGGAGGCGTGCAAGCCTCCCTTTCATGTCTTGACGATTGTTCAAAATTTCACGAAACACGCGGGTTTATGGGTACGGTCCAGTGAAGAGTACACGCATTCCACGAGCTACGATTCAGCGCTTGGCCTCCTATGTTCAGATTCTGGAAACCTTGAGCCAGGAAGGGGAAAAGGTCATCTCGTCTGAGGGGCTGGCACGGGCTTGCGGGGTCAATCCTTCGCAAATCCGCAAAGATCTCGCTTACTTCGGCGAGTTTGGCGTCCGCGGCGTTGGCTATTATGTCCAGGACCTGCTTACAGCCATCAAGCAGTCTCTGGGGATTGATCGGGTCTGGAACGTGGCCCTTGTCGGGGTCGGCAATCTGGGACGGGCCCTGTTGCGGCACAAGATTCTGCGCAAACGCGGATTCATGCTCGTAGGGGCCTTTGACTGTGATCCGTTCAAGATCGGGGAAGAAGTAGCCGGTCTGGAAGTGTACAGCTCCAAGCGGCTGCAGGAGTTGGCCCAGGAACTCGATGTGGAGATCGGCCTCATCACCACCCCTCCCAAACGGGCCCAGCGGGCCGCCAATTATCTTGTGGAGGCCGGGGTCAAGGGGATTGTCAATTTCGCTCCCGTGCGCATCGAGGTTCCTGACCATGTTGCGGTGGAATATGTCGATTTTATCCATCATCTTTTTTCCGTAGCCTTCAATATTTCTCTCAATCTTTCCAAAGGGCTTTACTAGCCGTTTGTCCGCGACTTTTCCATCCCTGCATCCGCGCCCCACACTCCTTTTTTTTGCTGCACTGTTTTTTTGCTTGTCATTCCCGGTTCTATAGGCTAGTAACCCCGTTTCCTAGAATAACGGAGGTAGACATGAAAGAAAAAATCCATCCCAAGACGTATAATACAAAGGTTCGTTGTCATTGCGGTTTTGAGTTCGACACGCAGTCAACAGCAGGTGAAACCATTGAGGTTGAAATCTGTTCCCATTGTCATCCCTTTTTTACGGGTGAACATCGGTTTGTGGACACTGCCGGACGTATCGATCGCTTTCGGAAAAAATACGCAAAGTTCGTCAACAAGGACGAGAAGTAGCATTTTATTCTTTTCTAAACGGGCTTTTTGCTGTGACGATGAGCCCCTTATGAAACGTACCCGCTTGGCCGAGTCCAGGGGTCCTGGCCAAGCCGGGGCCCCTGGACTCGGTTTCCGGATTGGATGCAGGATGTTAGATGATCGGTAAGCTCGAAGACATAGAACGAAAATTCAGGGAAATTGAGCGCGAGCTCAGTTCCCCCGAGATATTCAACGACAAGGAACGCTACGCCAAACTGACCAAGCGGCATGCGGATCTTTCCGGGATCGTTGCTGTGTTCGATGCGTACAAAACCATCCTTGAGCAGACGGTTGAGAACAAAACGATGCTCAAGGATTCCGATCCTGAGATCAGAGAACTGGCCAGCCTGGAGCGCGAGGAACTTGAGGATAAAAAGAGCGAATTGGAGAATAAACTCCAAGTGCTTCTTACCCCCAAGGATCCGCTGGACTCCAAAAACATCATTCTCGAAATCCGGGCAGGAACCGGAGGCGAGGAAGCTGCTTTGTTCGCGGCGGATCTTTTCCGAATGTACAATCGATACGCCGAAATCAAGGGCTGGAAGGTTGAGCTCATGGATTCCAATGAAACCGGTTCCGGCGGCTTCAAGGAAGTGGTTGCCTCGATCACCGGGAAGCAGGTTTACAGCCGCCTTAAATTCGAGTCTGGAGCGCATCGTGTTCAGCGGGTTCCTGCAACGGAATCCCAGGGACGTGTCCATACATCCGCAGTGACAGTTGCAGTGCTTCCCGAGGCCGAGGACGTAGAGGTGAACATTCGCCAGGAAGACCTGCGCATCGATGTCTATCGGGCTTCAGGGCCAGGCGGGCAGTGTGTCAATACCACGGATTCCGCTATCCGGATCACCCATATCCCCACAGGCCTTGTTGTCACCTGCCAGGATCAGAAATCCCAGCTCAAGAACAAGGCCAAGGCCATGACCGTACTCAGGGCGCGATTGTTTCAAAAGGCCCAGGAGGCGCAGCAAAGTGAATACAATGCCCAGCGCCGATCCCAGGTCGGCAGTGGTGACCGTTCCGAACGTATCCGGACCTATAATTTCCCCCAAGGCAGGGTGACAGATCACCGGATCAATCTGACCCTCTACAATCTCGAACATGTCATGCAGGGAAACCTGGACGATGTGCTCGATCCCCTGATCCAGCATCACCAAAGTCAGGCCATGCAACAGGACATTCCGGCCTAGCAGCATGCCCACTGTTCTGGAAATCCTTTCGCAGGCCGAAAGGCTGCTTGCCACACACGCCGTCGACTCCCCCCGACTCTCGGCCCAGATCCTTCTTGCCAAGGCTCTGGGCGTTTCTCGTTTGGATCTCATGCTTGATCCCTCAAGATCCGTCCCGCCCGGGGTCTGCCAGGCATTCAACGACCTGCTCGAACGACGCGCCACACACGAGCCTGTGGCCTATCTTGTAGGAAGCAAGGAATTTTACGGCCTCGATTTTCAGGTCGACAGTCGGGTACTTATTCCCCGTCCCGAGACCGAAGAGCTGGTCGACCACGTCTGTAGGGAGTTCGCCACAACGGATTCCCTGACATTTGCCGATCTGGGAACCGGAAGCGGCATTCTGGCCGTGACTCTGGCCCATCTTTTTCCCCGGGCCCGATGCGTGGCGGTGGACATTGAATCCGGGGCCCTGGAACTAGCCCGGTCCAATGGTTGTATCCATGGCGTTGCAGGCCGATTGCTGATGGTTCAGGCCGATTTTTTGACCCCATTTACCGCTTCCTGCCTGGATTTAGTGGTCTCCAATCCCCCCTATGTCACTGAAAGAGAATACGCTGAGCTCAGTCCGGACGTGGCAGGGTTCGAGCCGCAGCGGGCGCTTGTGGGGGGAAGAGATGGGCTTGATTGTCTTCGATCCATCGAAATCGAGGCGCGCAGGGTGCTCATGCCCGGAGGGGTCTTGTGGGCGGAGATAGGCTGGATGCAGGGTGAACCCGCCGAAAAGCTCTTTGCAAACTGGTCCGCATGTCAGATTGTCAAGGATCTTGGTGAAAGGGACCGGTTTGTCCATGCCCGCCTGTGACGGAGCAGAGGTCGGGTCAAGTCAGTGAAACAAGCGCAGCGGCCAGGTGACCGGGATCAACCGTCTGGCCGGGGAGTGTCTCAAACAGGTTGACGTCAAGGACGTCCAGCCCCATTTTCGTGAGGGTTTTCTCGTCAACACCGCCCGGATAGTTCCCCTTGGTGCGATCCACGAGAACGAAATCGAGGACATCGGTCGGGAGGATTGAATCCGGGTCATCTCGCCGCAGATAGTTGATCAGGGTGGCCACCTGATCGGTCAAGGTCATGCCAATGGTCTCGGGATCGTGCCCGAGGCTGGGGATATACACCTTGGGGCAGGTCGCAGCCTGGACGGCTCTACCAACACCACACGGCAGTACATTGGCTATCAGGCTGGTGTAGAAACTGCCCATGGGAAAGCAGATCAGGTCTGCGGTTTGGATCAGCTCTGCTATCTGCCCGGAGAGTGAGCAGGAAACGTGTTGGGGAGCGTCCAGGGAATCACAAAGGAAGATTTCTTTGACGGGCGATGTGATGGGGGGAGTTTCCTTTCCGGTCACGGCATGCTGACCGAGAATGGTCGAGCCGTCTTGAAGCCGGGCTCCGATGTGGAGATTGTCAGGAACAACCGCAGTGACATATCCCCTGACCCTGATCAGCTTGGAGACGATGAACAGGATGGATTCCAGATCCCGGTCATTGGCCAGAAATCCTCCGGTAAGAACAAGATTTCCCACATTGGCCCCGCGCAGATCGAAAAAGCGGTCCATATTGTCGTAGAAACGACGCAGGTAGCGCCGAATGATGGTGCGCATGGGTCGGGGAACGACCCTGCACAGCGGATGATCTCCAAGGATCATTTCCTGAAGCTCACGCTCCAGGGCGCCCTGGGAATGTGTGACCGGCAAGCGGTAGGAAAAAAGCGATCTGATTTCCGGATTACCCCGAACCGTTCGGTCGGCAAGAGCCATGAGACGGCTTCTGAGATCGCCGATGGCCGGCATGTCGAATTCCTTGCGCAGGATCGCTGAACTGCCTCCGGAATCAAAGGGGGTAATGATGTGGATGGAATGGTGGGTATAGGTGATCAGCTCACGGCAAAGGTCCTTGAGCGCACTGCCCCCTGAAAAAAAAAGAATCTTCGGACCCAGGTCCGGGCATCGGGCGTGCCGTTCCAGGACGATGGGGTCGGGAAGAGTGCGTTGTCGTTTGAGTATCACCTGCATGGGAGAAAAGCTCACTCCTGATCGTCATCAAGGCTTCGCCAGTACTTGCATCCCTTTTCCGGACAGGCCAGGTGCGCCCCGCGTGTCTTGGTCGTCTTACGCACGAGTATTTTGGATCCGCAATCCGGACATGCCTCCGCCACCGGCCAGTCCCAGACCGCGTAGTCACACTGGGGATATCGATTGCATGCATAAAAGACCTTGCCCCTGCGAGAGCTTTTTTCCACCAGCTCGCCGTCGCATCCCTCCCGGGGGCAGGGAACATCCGTTGAAAGGGATTGGGTGTACCGGCAGTCGGGATACTTGCTGCACGCGATGAATCGGCTTCCGGTTCGGGCCTTTTTGAGGATGAGGTCTCCCCCGCATTGGGGACAGGTTCCCATTATTTTCCCGGCATCCTGGTCCTGCTCGATGTGGATCACTCCCTTTTCATCCCGGGAATAGTTGCTGGTGAACTTGCAGGCCGGGTAGGCGGAACAGGCCAGAAAGGGACCGTTCTTGCCGAATTTGATGACCAGGGGGCTGTTGCATTTGGGACAGGGAAGATCGGTTTCAAGGCCTGTCTTGATGGCAGCCATCTCGGTGGCCGCCTTTTCCAGGGTGGGATAGAAGTCGCGGGCAAAATCCTTGAGCAGTGCCACCCAATCGCGATCCCCCTCGGCCACCTTATCCAGATCTTCCTCCATGTGGGCGGTGAAATCAACATCCATGAGCTGATTGAAGTGGGCGACAAGGAGGTTGCTGACAACCGTGCCAAGATCCGTGGGAACGAAATGACCCTCACTGGTGGCCACATACTCCCGGTCCTTGAGGGTTGAGATGATGGTCGCATATGTCGAGGGGCGACCGATTCCCAATTTTTCCAGATTGCGGACCAGTGAGGCCTCAGAGAATCGGGCCGGTGGCTGGGTGAATTTTTGCTCCTTGTTCAGCCTGGAAAGTTCGAGTTGCATGCCCTCTTCCAGGCGGGGCAGTTCGATATTCTTGCTTTCTAAACTGCCGCCGGAAGGTTTGTGCATCACCTCGAGAAACCCGGGAAAAATAAGACGTTCACCCTTGGTTCGCCAAAGGGTTGTTCCGGCCTTGACGGTAACCGTTGTGTCCCAGAATCTGGCCGGAGCCATTTGAGATGCCATGAACCGTTCCCAGACCAGACGGTAGAGATGGGCCTGCTCTTTGGAGACAAAGGGGGCGACATCCTGGGGCGTGAGCAGGGGGTCGACCGGACGGATGGCCTCATGGGCATCCTGGGCCCCTCCCTTGGTTTTGAAAAACCTCGGCTTGTCAGGGTAATATTCCGGTCCAAGGGTTTTTTTGATCCATGATTCCGCCGTTTTTCGGGCCTCATCGGATATGCGCACGGAATCAGTACGCATGTAAGTGATCAGAGCCGTGGTTCCCCGATCGCCGAGCTCGACCCCTTCGTAGAGTTTCTGGGCGACCATCATGGTCCGTTTGGCTGAAAAACCCAGACGGTTGCTCGCCTCCTGCTGCAGGGTCGAGGTGATGAAGGGAGGACGCGGCTGTCGCTTGCGTTCCTTTTCAACCACCTTGTCGACAAGAAAATCTTTGCCGTCCAGGTCCTCTGCAAGGGCCTGGGCCTGATCGGCGGACCCGATTCTCGGAGAGTCTCCATCGACCTTGAAGAGTTGACACTCAAAGGGTGGAGGAGTCGGTCCGTTCAGAAGAACGGAAAAAACCCAGAACTCTTCAGGCTCAAACGCCTGACGCTCTTTTTCCCGTTCCACGATCAACCGCAGGGCCACGGACTGCACACGACCAGCCGAGATTCCCCGCTTGACCTTTTTCCAGAGCAGAGGAGATATCTTGTACCCCACGATACGATCGAGTATACGTCGGGCCTGCTGAGAGTCGAAAAGATGTCTGTTCAATTCGGTGGAATGGGCCAGGGCCTGTTTGACGGCCCGGGGGGTGATCTCGTTGAAGCTGATCCGCTTGAGATTGCTGTTCTGCTTCTTGATCACCTCGGCGATGTGCCAGGCAATGGCCTCTCCTTCGCGATCCGGGTCCGGGGCGAGGTACACGGTCTCGGCCTTTTTGGCAGCGGCCCGAAGGGCACTGACCACCTTTTTTTTGCTTGGAATGACCTGATAATCAGGAGCAAAATCGTTTTCTTCGTCCACCCCGAGGACATTGGTCGGCAAATCTCGGATATGTCCGACAGATGCCTCCACGGAGTAACCTTGGCCCAGAAACTTTTTGATTGTCTTCACCTTTGCCGGTGACTCGACTATAATTAGATCTTTACCCATAATGGGGCGCGTATAGCTATGGACCAGCGTGAGGGCAAGGAAAAATTCCAAATGGCCATTTGCTTCTCCCCCCGGGCGCAGATACAAGGAGCCTTCGGCTCAGAAAAACTCCCTCAGCCGTGGGGTCACAACTCAAGGATATCAATCAGATGGAAGAATCGAACAGACCGTTCAAATCCGGCCTTGTCGCCCTGATCGGTCCCCCCAATGCAGGAAAATCAACCCTGCTGAACACCATTATCGGTGAGAAAGTGGCTATTGTCAGTCCCAAGCCGCAGACTACGAGAAATCAGATTAGCGGCATCCATACCCGGGATGACGCCCAGGTGGTTTTTCTGGATACCCCGGGCATTCATCAGAGTCGATTGCGCCTGAACCGGTGCATGGTCGATGCGGCCTGGAAGGCGTTGTATGGGGCGGATATGGTTATCCTTATGCTCGATGGACACCGGTATGCGTCGCGTCCCGAGCTCTGGGAAAAGGATCTCGCCTCGGTGGGGCGGAACCTGGCCAAATCCAGCCTTCCTCTGTGCATCGCCCTGAACAAGATCGACAAGGTCAGTTCCCGGGAGCGACTTTTTCCCCTGCTGGCCAGATGCCAGAAGCAGTGGCCGGATACGGATGTTTTTCCCATTTCCGCAGCCCGGGGAACCAATGTGGATCGTTTGATGGACATGGTCATAGCCACCCTGCCATACGGTCCGCCACTCTACGACAGGGATCAGCTCTCCACCCTTCCGCTGCGGTTCATGGTCACGGAGATCATCCGGGAGAAATTATTTCTGACCATGCAGGAGGAGTTGCCCTACAACCTTGCCGTGGACATCGATGCATGGAATGAGGATCCTGGTTCCGGGTTGCTCGAGATCACTGCGACCATCTATGTGTCCAAACCCGGTTACAAGGGCATGATCATCGGCAAGGGGGGGAAAACCTTGAAAAAGATCGGCTCCATGGCCCGTCCGGAGATCGTGGAGCTCGTGGGGTCCAAAATATTTTTGGAGCTGTGGGTCAAGGTGAAGTCCCGGTGGAACGAGGACCGCCAATTTCTGACAGGATTGGGATTGGGATAGTAAAGGCGTTTTGGATCGACTTTTGCAAATCGACGTTGCGGAGATGTCAAAAATTTAACACGTAGAGCGGTTCATGGATCTGGCAACAATCATAGGCATTTTGTTGGCCTTTGGCCTTGTTTTGGGTGCCATCGGCAAAAGTATCCTTCTTTTTTTCAATGTCCCCTCCCTGCTCATCGTGGTCGGGGGGACCATCGGCGCGACCCTGGTCAATTATCCGCTGGGGCATGTTCTTGGGGTGATGGGCGTCATCAAGAACACGATCTTCAGTAAACTGGAATCTCCGGCAGAAATTATCGATAAATTCATGGATTACGCCAAACGGGCACGCCGGGAAGGGATTCTTTCACTTGAGCCCCTGATCAAGGAAATCGATGACGAGTATCTGAAAAAGGGATTGCAGCTGACGGTTGACGGACTGGAACCGGAGCTCATTCGCGATATTCTTGAAACGGAAATTGCCTATCTCGAAGAGCGACACGGGAGCGGTGCCGAGGTGGTCGCGGTAATGGGCGCCTTTGCCCCGGCATTGGGGATGATCGGCACGGTTATTGGGCTCATTCTCATGCTTCAGACCATGAGCGATCCAAGCACCATTGGTCCCTCCATGGCCGTTGCACTGATCACCACGTTTTACGGGGCGATCCTCGCCAACCTGGTCTTCAATCCCCTTGCCGGAAAGTTGCGTACCCGGAGCAAGGAAGAGGTTCTGATTCGCGAAATGATTCTTGAAGGGGTGCTTTCCATCTCCAAGGGGGAGAATCCCCGGGTGATCGAAGAGAAGCTCAATAGTTATCTGCCTCCCAAAAATCGCAAGGTCAGTGATTGAGGATGGAACGGGCGGGCAATGGCTGGAACGCAGACAGGCCTGCAACGAAAGGTCCCGGCATGCCATCGCCACCGACTGCAGAGAAGACATACCAACTAGCGGATACCCATGGGCAGGAAACAGAAAAAAAATCAGGATGATAAAGGGTCGCCGGCATGGCTGGTCACCTTTTCGGATCTGATGACCCTGCTTTTGACCTTTTTCGTGCTGTTACTCAGCCTGGCCTCACTCATGGATGAGCGCAAGACCAAATTATCTCTGGGTTCGATCATGGGATCCTTTGGGCCTGTCGATGGCAGCTTTCAGCCGTTGACAACGAAACCTGGTTCTTTTGTCAAAGAACCCGGTGCGATGGAGGATCTGGCCGAAGAAGATCTGGAGCCGCTGCGTGATCTCATCTGGGAAGAGCAGGGGGAAGATTTCGATTTCCAGTCCAATCGCTTCATCCAGGTTTTTTCCATTGATTCCGAGGTGATGTTCCCTCCGGGAAAGGCAACCTTGTTGCCTCGCGGGATACGGATCATTGAACGCCTTTTGCCGGTTTTGACCAAGGTCGGATTTCCTCTCCTGATCACCGGGCATACGGGCCCTTTGCGATCCGAGCTTGCCAAGGGTGAGACATATGTCGTTGGTCAGGATGATGATGGAATCGATCCCTCCTGGGATCTATCGCTGCAACGGGTTTTGAGTGTGTACCGCCTTCTTGTACAGGGAGGCGTTCCCGCTGAAAATCTGCGCATGGAGGGGTTTGGACGCTTCAGGCCGCGGGCCGCCAATACCACGCCAGAGGGACGTGCCGCCAACCGGCGTGTCGAGTTCATTCTGGACAGACGCGGGGCAGACTGGAGCCATCAAATGGCCCGACAGACCGAAAAGGGTGGGCATCTCGATGAAGATACATTCCACTACCGAGATTTCATTTTCGATTTGAATGGAACCAAGCCCCAGTGAATGAAGGGGAAATGAGCCCTTTCGTACACATACGACGGACACCATGGCCAGAAAGAAAACCAAGATGAGCGCAGGACCACCCAAGGACGGGTGGCTGATCACCTTTTCGGATCTCATGACCCTGCTTTTGACCTTTTTCGTGCTTCTTTTGTCCATGTCCTCCATGGACACGACGGTGATCATGGAAGTGGCCTCGTTTTTCAAGCAGAATGTGAGTCAGATGACCGAACCCGGGGCGAGCAAGATAGAGACACGGTATGAAATTCTGCGCAAGCTGCTGGAAGATCCTCTCGAGGCCATCAACAAGCCCAACCGAATCAGGGACCTTCTCTTTCCCAACGAGGTGCTGCCCCCGGAAATATCCCGAAGCACCCTGGAAAAGAATCTCCTGGTGCTCAAGCGTCCGGAAGGAGTGGCGCTGGTGTTGACGGACGAGATCTTATTCCCTTTGGGTCAGACGACGCTCACTCCTGCGGGGGAACAGCTCGTCCGGGAGATCGGACGGTTCTTGATGGCTATCACCGCTTCGGTCAACATCGCCGGATATACCGACTCGATCCCGGGCAGACGCATGGACAATTACGAGATTGCAGCCCTTCGAGCCATGTCGGTCTTGCGTTCTCTTCGGGGCATGGGTATGCCGAACCAACGATTTTCCGTGTCCGGATACGGTCCGCATTTTCCTATTGCAGATAATGCAACGCCTGAAGGAAGGGCCAAAAATCGAAGGATTGAAATTTTGGTCAAGGCAGATTCGTTCACCTATCTGTAGGAACGGCCGTGCAAAGAGCGTGCTGCATGCGCTACCTTCTCTATCATTTTGCTATCGAGACAATAAAACAAGGACAACAACGTGCCAGAGACCAGGAACAATGAAGTTGAAAAGCCTGCAAAGTCCAAGAAAAGTCTTTTGAAGTGGCTGATTTTGCTCATTCTTTTGGCTGTATTAGGGGCGGGTGGATTTTTTGCTTACCAGCATTTTTTTACAGGCAAGGGCGACCTGCAAGATGCTGTGGCCCCTGGAGAAAATGCGGGTTCCCAGGACGAGGGCGTGGGTGAGGATACGAAAAATTCGAGAAGTCAGATGTTTTCCATGCCCTCTTTTGTGGTCAATCTTTCCGACCCCCTGGGTCGCCGGTATCTCAAGATGTCGCTGGAGATAGAGGTCAGGGACGAGACTGCCCTCGAGGAAACGGAAAAAGCCATGCCCCGGATCAAGGATGCCTTGCTTCTGCTGCTTTCAAGCAAGAGTTATGAGGATCTTTCATCCATGGAGGATAAGATCGCCCTGAAGAACGAGATTCTGTCCCGGTTGGTTCAGATTGTGGGAAGCGGAACCATCTCCAATGTATATTTCACAGAATTCATTATTCAGTAGAAGATGTGTCCCCCTTTTTTTTGAGTTCACTACCGGAAAGATTGAAACCCGCGGCCCTTGAAGTTGTTTTGTCAAAAGGCCCACGAGACCAGTATGAACAAGATTCTCAATCAGGATGAAGTAGATGCCCTGCTCAGAGGGCTGTCAGGCGGCGAAATTGAAGTTGAAGATGACATTTCCGCGGATGAAGGGGATATCGTTGCCTTTGATCTTGCCAATCAGGACCGGATCATTCGTGGGCGGATGCCGGTTTTGGAGATCATCAATGACAGGTTTTCCCGGTTGTCATCCAATTCCCTGGCCAATTCCGTACGCAAGCGGGTCGATGTCAACCCTGTATCCTTTGATATGTCCAAGTTCGGGGACTTCATGCGTTCCCTGCCGGTTCCCACGAGCATCAATATCTTCAAGATAGAGCCGTTGCGGGGGAACGCCATTCTTATCGTGGATACCCGATTGGTCTTTGCCCTGGTGGAGAATTTCTTCGGGGGTGCGGGTTCCCAGCCCAAGGTCGAGGGTCGGGATTTTACCCCCATCGAACAGCGGATCATCGACACGGTTGTCAGGGTATTGCTCAACAACCTGGAAGATGCCTGGAGACCGGTCCATGAGGTAAACATCGAACTGGTTCGGTCCGAGATCAATCCTCAATTCGCGTCCATTGTTCCTCCAAGCGATGTGGTTGTGGTCATCTCGTTTGAGGTGGAGCTGGAAAACTCCATCGGCTCAATGCTGCTCGCTTTGCCCTATGCGACCATAGAACCGATTCGCTCCAAGCTGTATGCGGCCTTCCAGTCGGAACGACTCGAGGTCGATCATGCCTGGATTTCCAGGTTCAGGGACCGTCTCATGGAGACCCCGGTGAGCATGGATGTCACCTTGGGCAATTGTGAATTGAGCGGGCGGCAGCTGCTCAACCTGGATGTGGGGGACATCATTCTCCTGGATGCTGATGAGGATGACATGCTCAGGGCCGAGGTTCAGGGAGTGCTCAAGTTTTATGGGCGACCCGGAGTGGTCAAGGGAAACAAGGCCTTTCAGATTTTCAAGGAAGAAGAGACCCATTTCTAATGCGGCCAAGCCGCAGTTTTAGGTTTTAAGTTTTAAGTTCAAGCGATTATAAAATTTTCTTGTTTTTTATGGCAGACTTTCACGAGTAATATACTAATATATTGTGCGTGCGAATGCGCGTTGCAGGGAGCAAAAAAAATCTTTTTACTACAGGCCCGCATCTGTTTGGCTTAACAGAAAAAAAAGAAGATATCGCATAAAAGGGCACATCCTTTGGCTGAGTCGAAAAGGCGCGGCCCTGTGTAGGGAGAATTTTCGCCCGAGGAGAGAATATGACAGATCAGGACAATCAGGATCAATTGGCCGAAGAATGGGCCAAGGCCCTCGAAGAGGACGGCAGCGAAGAAGGCGGCAAGGCACAGGACGATGAAGCCCTGGCTGCCGAATGGGCTGACGCCTTGAAAGAGGATGAGACAACCGGGGATGCAAAAGGGGGCGGGGACGACCTGGCCGATGAATGGGCCGCAGCCCTGGCCCAGGACGAGCACGACAAGCTCAAACAGGAGCAGGCCCAGGGTGTGGAGGCTCGTCAGGGACGGGACTACGAGTACAAAAATTTGACAGCGGATGCCAAGGTCAATCAGGGAGAGAAAACCAAACGTGATCTCGATTTTATTCTGGATATTCCCCTGAGTGTCAGTGCCCAGCTTGGCAGCACCCAGCTTTTGATCAACGAGTTGTTACAGCTTGGCCAGGGGTCGGTCATCGAGCTGAACAAATTGGCGGGGGAACCTCTGGAAATCCTGGTCAACGGGAAACTCGTGGCCCGAGGGGAAGCCGTGGTCATCAACGAAAAATTCGGGGTTCGCTTGACCGATATCATCAGCCCTATCGAACGGGTGAAACAACTTGCCTAACGCTACCACGTATACCGCACCGACCTCCTCCATGGGGGATTTTCTGCAGATGATGGGCTGGCTCTTTGTCATCCTGGCCCTTGTTTTCCTGGTCCTTCATCTGTTGAAGCGCTACGGACCCAGGGCCGGACTGCGTGTGGGCGGTGGTAATGAGTTGAAAATAATCAGCCAGATAGGCTTGGGTCCCAAGAAAAATCTTGTCGTGGTCCGCTTCTTGAATAAGATTCTCGTGATCGGTGTTACTGACACCCAGATTAATCTAGTCACGGAGATGACCGCGGATGAACATCCCACCTTTAAAGAACTTTTGGACAAGACAGCCGGCAAGAACGAATCTTCTGGTTCTGGCTAGCCTTTTCCTGATCCTTTTTCCCACCATGGCATGGGCGGCCGATCCTGCCATGCCAACCCTCTCCCTGACCCTTTCCGGGGATCAGACTTCGCCTGAAAAGGTCTCCGTCCTTCTCGAGATTCTGGCCCTTTTCACGGTTCTGACCATGGCGCCGGGCATTGTTCTGACCATGACCTCCTTCACTCGGATCATCATTGTCTTCCATTTTCTGCGTCAGGCCATGGGAACCCAGCAGATGCCTCCCAACCAGGTCCTGGCCGGACTGGCCATTTTCATGACCGTGGCCATCATGACCCCGGTGGGCTCCCAGATCAACGAAAATGCCCTGCAGCCGTATCTGAATGAAGAGATTGGATATAAGGAGGCCATTGCACAGGCCGAGCAACCATTGCGTACCTTTTTGTTCAAGCATACCCGGGAAAAGGATCTTTCCATTTTCTATTCCATTTCAGGGTTGGAACGGCCCAACACCAAGGACGATGTAAAAACCAGGCTGTTGGTGCCGGCCTATATCATCAGTGAGCTCAAAACGGGATTTCAGATCGGTTTTCTTCTGTATGTTCCCTTTCTCATTCTGGATATGGTCGTGGCCAGCGTTCTGTTATCCATGGGTATGATGATGCTCCCACCGGTAATGGTTTCCCTGCCCTTCAAGATTCTGCTTTTCGTCATGGTCGACGGGTGGAATCTGCTCATGGGCTCATTGGTCAACAGTTTTATGTGACGGGAATCCGTCATGCAACAAACAGCTCGGCTAAATGAACACAGCAAGGACATGGATTGTGTCCCTAAGGAGAGATGCTAGTATGACCCCGGACTTCGTCGTCGGTTTTGCCCGTCAGGCCATTGAGATAACCCTGTCTGTCGCCCTGCCTATGCTGGGGGTCGGACTCGTTGTGGGTGTTATTGTCAGCGTCATTCAGGCGGCTACCCAGATTCAGGAGATGACCCTGACCTTTGTGCCGAAGATTCTGGCGGTATTTATCGCCCTTCTTGTGGCCTTTCCCTGGATCATGGACAAGATGATCAATTATACCCGAGACCTTTTTCTCAATTTTCCCCAGTATATCAAATAGCTTTTTTCCCGATCCTCTTTCAGACCGTGTGCAGGGTGCGCAGAAACTGTCCTATTATCACCGCCCCTGCCTGAGCCACGTTCAGTGAATCAAATCTTCCTGCCATCGGGATAGTCAGAATGTGGTCGCACCGCTTGAGCACCCCCCGCCGAATCCCCTTTTCCTCGTTGCCGAGGACCAGCACCGCAGGCAGATGCAGGTCTGCGGTAAAGATGTTTGCTGTTTGTTCTCCCATGCCGGCTCCATAAATTGACAGGCCTTCCCGGGCACAGGTTTCAAGCGCCCTGGCCATATTGGTCACCTGAGATATCATTGTTTTTTCCAAGGCCCCTGCAGAGGCCCTGGAGGCCGCCGGTCCTGGAAAGGCTGATCTGTTTTTGGGCAGAATGATCCCGCCTCCGCCAAAGGCGAACAATGTGCGTGAGAGTGTGCCGAGATTGCCCGGGTCCTGGACCTGATCGAGGGCCAGGACAAGAGGCAGGGACCCGCTCGTGGCCTCGGAGATCAATTCATCCAGCGGACAAAAGCCCTTGGTCATGATTCGGGCGATGACACCCTGATGATTGCCCTGGAAGATGTGGTGCAGTTTATCCGCTGGCAGCCTTTTGAATTTGATCTGGCAGGCACGGCATTGTTCGATGATCTCATGCAGATCACGCCCTGGGCGATTCAACAAATAAACCGTCTCTATCTTTTCAGGCGCTGTCTGCAATAATTCAAGTACAGGTTTTCTTCCTATGATCAGATGATTCAAAGTCTCTTGGTCCATGGGGGTTCCTTGCCGTATGACAGGCGGCGATTGCAGTGCAAAAAAGCTGCGTTCTCTACTCTATAAAACGTTGTTTTGGCATGCGAGCGACTCCTACTCGGGCAGGTATAAGAAGTATTGCAATTTGGAAAGCTTTACGCTAGCGGTTGGCAATCTCGTTATCCCTGACCGGGAAACGGGTGCTGGCGTATATGTGATCATATCAAGCAGATCCTTTTTTCCCGAGGTTTTCGTGTATAATCGTTTTGTTATTTATGTCGTGTTGGTGATGATCTGTACCGCGTGTGCTCCCAGCCAAAAGGGAACGCGCAGCCTGAACCCTGCAGCAAGCGGTCAGGCAGGGATACAGACGGACAACGCGACCTCCCGGACAAGTTCCCCAAATATGGTCTTGGATTCAGAGTCGGCCATTCTTGATGATCCAAACCTCATGGAGCAGACGGTTCTTCCCGATGAAGAAGAATCTGCCCTGGTCGAGCCGATCGAAGAAGGGATCGTCCCTCCGGCCGTGGAGGGGGCAACGCCGTTGACCCCTCAGGAGGAGACGGCTCTGAATACCGAGCCGAACATCCATTTTGATCTCGATCTCAGAGACAGCGAGGGTGTTCAGCGTTATTTCCATTACTATACCCACAAGCACAGAAAAACATTTGCCCGATGGCTCAAACGGGCGGAACCCTATTTGCCGTATCTGCGAGACGAATTCAAGAAGCAGGGGCTTCCCCTGGATCTCATATTTCTTCCCTTTGCCGAGAGTGGCTTCAATCCCTGGGCCTATTCCTGGGCCGGGGCGGCCGGGATGTGGCAGTTCATGCCCGCTACGGGACGTCATTTCGGCCTGCAGGTTGATTGGTGGCTGGATGAACGGCGTAACCCCTTTCTGGCTACCCAGGCGGCCATCGAGTATCTCAGGAAGCTGCATAATGATTTCGATGACTGGTATCTGGCCCTGGCCGCCTACAATGCCGGGGAAGGTACCATCGGCCGGGCCTTGCGCAAGACGGGGTGTGACAATTTTTTCGATCTGGCCAAGACCCGCCGATATCTGAAACCCGAAACCCGCAATTATGTTCCCAAGTTCATCGCCATTCTCAAGATCGTCCAGAATCTGGAGGAACTCGGGTTCGAGCCCATCGACTGGGATGCCAATCTGAAGGGGACACGGTTGAACGTCAATGGGGGAACCGATCTTTTGGCCCTGGCCTCGCATGCCGGCCTTTCCTGGAAAGAATTTCGCAAACTCAATCCGGCCTTCCGACGGCAGGTTTCGCCTCCAGGCAAGACCTGTGACGTGTATCTGCCCCAGGAAAAGCTCGCCCTGGCCCAGGAATATCTGGGCTCTCCAGATGCACGGCCCTATGCCGGATATCAGAACTACCGGGTCCGCAAGGGGGATTCCTGGTGGCGGATTTCCCGGTTTTCTGGCGTTCCCATCAATGTGCTCAAAAAGGTCAACGGCTACCATAAGAACTTACTCAGACCCGGTCAGCAACTCATGATTCCCGGTAAGGGCGACAGGGTGGTCACGGCTTCGACCCTTTCCAATACCCAGGTCCTTGCAAAAAAACGGTCCAATTACCTGGTCAAAAAAGGGGATACCCTGTGGGCAATCGCCAAGCGATTCGGCACGTCTTCCCAAACCCTGCTTCAGGCCAATGGTCTTCGGTCGGGACGACATTTGCGTATAGGGCAGAAACTCTACATCCCTGATGCTTCGGGTTCCTCAACCAAGCTGGCACGAAAGAACGCGGATAAGGAATTCAGACAATTGGTTCGGTATCATGTCCGCAAGGGAGACAACCTCTGGAGGATCGCCCGCAGGTTCGGAGTGACAACCAATGACCTGTATGCCTGGAACAATCTGACCAAACGATCCATCCTGCGTCCCGGTGATCGGATCAAGGTCTATGTGGACCAATGAGCAGGGAGTTGGTGTGAGTAGCGATACGAGGCGGGCCGCAAGGTTCGCCTTTTTTACGCATCATGACGCATATGACGGAGCAACGCATGCCGGAATTGCCTGAAGTCGAAACCATCGCCAAAGGTCTGGCCTGTCTGGTCACGGGCCGGGTCGTTGACAAGGTTGATCTCCGGTATCCGGGCATCGTTCTCGGGGGTACACCAGGATCTTGGGCGAAACGCCTTGCCGGCAAGACCATCCATCAGGTCCACAGAAGGGGAAAACTGCTCATCTTCACCCTGAGTGACGGGCTGTTCGTGGTCTTTCATCTCAAGATGACCGGCCGGGTCTGGATTGTTCCCCGGACATTCTCTCTGACCAGACACGACCATCTTGTTCTTCATCTTCTTGATGGTGATCGGATCGTGTTCAATGATCAGCGAAAATTCGGGTATGCGGGAGTATTCACCGCCCGGGAACTGGCCCAATGGCCATTTTACCAAAATCTTGGCCCCGAACCGCTGAGCCTGGATTTTGAGGCATTTGAAAAAATTATCCATGCCACCCGTGCCCGGATCAAGGCCGTGCTCCTGGATCAGCAGCGGATTGCCGGGATCGGGAATATCTACGCCGACGAGACCCTGTTTCGGGCTGGAATTCATCCCTGTTCCCGGTCCAATGGTTTGGCCGACGCCCAGGTTGAAACCCTGCTTGAGGCGCTCAAAGGGGTTCTTGTGGAGGCCATTGCCGCGGGGGGAAGTTCCATTCGGGATTATCGTGACGCGCATGGGGAGCACGGGTTGTTCCAGGTCCGTTTATCCGTGTACGGCCGCAGGGGATTGCCCTGTCCCCGGTGTGGAAAGACCCTCGTTTCCCTGAAGGTCGCCGGACGAACCTCGACCTTGTGTCCGTCCTGTCAAAAATGTTTCGGAACAATTCGGGAATCAGCGTGATGATTGTGTCTGGGAGAAAAGCCGGGAGGCCACCAGAGCGGTCGCCTCGGGAATGGGAAGGGGCTGGCCTGTCCATAGCCTGAATTGAGCGGCAGCCTGATGCACGAACATGTTCAATCCTGAAATGACCCCCACGCCCTCGGCTCGGGCCTGAGTCAACAGCCGCGTCATGTGCGGGGTGTAGACCAGATCGTAGCAGGTTCGACAGCCTGTAAAGGGAAACGGCCAGGGAGAGTCGTCCTGCAACCTGCCGTGCATGCCCAGGGGGGTGGTGTTGATCAGCAGGTCCGGACGTATCCTGGAGCGGCTGTCCCAGGGAACAAAGGTAGCTCCCGTCTCCCGGGCGAGGATGGCCCCTGCCGTGGCGTTCCGGCAGGAAACGTGGGCAGGTGTACCAAGCTGTCTCAGACCGTGCAGCACGGCCCGGGATGCCCCGCCTCCGCCAAGAACCAAAGCTCTTTTTGCATGGATGGACTGCTCTTTGAGGGGGGCCAGGAATCCGGTCACATCGGTATTGTCCCCGAGGAGTCGATCGTTTCGGGTTCTGACAACGGTGTTCACTGCCCCGATGGCCCGGGCCGTGTCCGTCAGAGAGTCCATGAACGGGATGACGGCTTCCTTGTGGGGAATGGTCACGCTCAGCCCGTGGATGGGCAGGGTCCGCACGCAGGTCATGAAGGTGTCCAGGCTGTCAGGGGCGATGTCGAAGAAATGGTAGGTCTTGGCCAATCCCCTGGCGGTAAACCCCCAATTATGGATGGTCGGACTCAGGCTGTGGCCCACCGGGTGACCCAGGATGCCGTATATGTGCATGGGGACGATCCTTGCTGATGTGAAAATGAAGAAATTTAAAAGATTTTAGAGAGTTAAGAGATTTAAGAAATTGACGACCCGCATGTTCCCTGCCCCCGTAGGGGCACGGCGTGCCGTGCCCGTTTGACCGAGCCCCGGGAGGCGAGGGAAAACATTCTTTTATGCAACGATTGCACCCCCGCAATCTCCATCCTGTCTGCATCGTAACGGAATTTCCAATCAAAAAACGCCGGTTCCTTCAGGAACCGGCGTTTTCTAGTTTTACAATGTCCCGTGCTCGGCCACATGGGCCGCGCCCGCGGCAATGGCCTCGCTGTTCTTGGGAATGAGATGGGCGTAATGGGGAGAGATGACCTTTTCCAGACAGCCCTGGATCTGCTCCACAGTGAGCACACCCGTGGCCTGGGCATAGGCTCCGGCCGCGACCATGTTGGCCATGCGGGTGTTGCCGAGTTTGTCCGCGATGTCGTTACAGGGAACGCCATAGGCCCTGATCCTGCCGGTATCAGCCAGTTCCGCGTCCACCAGCGAGGTGTTTAGGACCATGATCCCGTTATCCTGCATCCTGGGCTGGAATTTGTCCAGGGAGGGACGGTTCATGATGATCAGACTGAGGGGGCTGTGGATAATCGGGGAGCCGATGTCATCATCGGAAATGACCACTGCGCAATTGGCCGTTCCACCACGCATTTCCGGACCATAGACCGGCATATAGGTGACGTTGAGACCGGCCTCCATGGCCGAATAGGCCAGAAGGTTGCCGATGAGCATGACGCCCTGGCCGCCGAATCCTGCGATCACCACATCGTTGTATATGCTCATTATTCCTCCCCTGTCATATCTTTGAAGGTTCCAAGCGGGAAATAGGGGATCATCTCCTTGGAGATGCGCTCGTTGGCCTGAACAGGAGACATCTTCCAGTTGGTCGGACATGCGGCCAGAAATTCCACAAATCCGAATCCCTTTTTCTCGACCTGACAGGAAAATGCCTTACGCAGGGCCTTTTTGGCGGTCTTGAGGTGTTTGATCGTGTCTACGGCCACCCGCGCGGAATAGGCGGTTGCCCCGAGGCCGCCGATGATTTCGGCCATGTTGATGGGTAATCCCTCGAGTTCTTCGCACCGACCCGACGGGCAGGTGGTGGCCCGCTGCCCAAGAAGCGTGGTGGGGGCCATCTGGCCACCGGTCATGCCGTAGACCGTGTTGTTCACGAAAACCACGGAGACATTTTCGCCCCGGTTGGCGCAATGCATGATTTCAGCCATGCCGATGGAGGCCAGATCGCCGTCACCCTGGTAGGAGAAGACAAAGTTGTCGGGCCGGGCCCGCTTGACCCCTGTGGCCACGGCCGGTGCCCTTCCATGGGGGGCCTCCACCGTGTCCAGATTCAGATAGTTGTAGATAAACACCGAGCATCCAATGGAACCGATGCAGATGGTCTTGTCCACCACGCCCAGGTCGATCAGGGCTTCGGCCACCAATTTGTGGATGGTTCCGTGATGGCACCCGGGACAATAATGGGTGGCCCGGTCCACAACGACATCAGGCCGTGAGTAAACGAGTTGTTCTTCCATGTTATCCCTCCAGTGCCTTGAGAATGGGTTCTTCAAAATCGTCGGGCGTGGGCAGGTTGCCGGGAAGACAGCCGTAGAACTTTGAATCAGCGACTGTGCGGATGGCCAGCCGGACATCCTCGACCATCTGACCCATGTTGTGCTCGATGGTCAGAAATTTCTTGCCCTGAACAGCCAGTTCCCTGAGTACCTCGGAGGGATAGGGAAATACCGTGATCGGACGGACCAGACCGACTTTTTTACCCATGGAGCGAAGCTTGCGAATGGTCGACTTGGCGATGCGTCCGATAGAACCAAAGGCCACGACCACGAGTTCGGCATCTTCCACAAGGAAGGTTTCGCAATCGATCTCAGCCTCCATGGCCTTGTACTTTTTCTGGAGCTTGATGTTTTGAGCCGCCAGCTCGCCTTCCTGGAGAAACAGGGACTTCAAGAGGCGCGGAGCTCGATCAACAGCCCCGTCCAACCGCCAGTCGGCGGCTTCGTCCGGATTCAGGTTGTCCGGAGTCCAGGGGACAATGGGTTCCTTCATCTGACCCAGGATGGCATCACCCAGGACCATGACCGGATTGCGGTATTTGAAGGCCAGATCAAAGGCCTTGATGGTCAGGTCGTAGGCCTCTTGAGCCGAGGCCGGAGCAAGGACGAGCAGACGATAATCACCGTGACCGCCGCCGCGGGTGGCCTGGAAATAATCGCCCTGGGAGGGTCCGATATCCCCGAGTCCTGGTCCGCCACGGACCATGTCCACGATCACCCCGGGGAGTTCGCTTCCGGCCATATAGGAAATGGCCTCCTGCTTGAGGGAGATGCCCGGGCTGGACGAGGATGTCATCGCCCTGATCCCGCAGGCCGTGGCCCCAAGGACCATGTTCGCCGCTGCGATCTCGCTTTCGGCCTGGACGAACTGGCCCCCTGCATCGCGAATGGCCTTGGACATGAATTCCGGGATATCGTTTTGAGGGGTGATCGGGTAACCGAAATAGCATCTGCACCCGGCTGCCAATGCGCCCCTGGCTATGGCCTCGTTACCTTTGACAAAAATACGTTTTGGTGTCTGCTGGGTCATGACGCATCTCCTTTTTCGGGAGAGGTTTTGGTCCGAAACACAGTGATGGCATAATCGGGACAGATCTCGGCACAGAAGGCACACCCTTTACAAAGGTCCATCTTGTCCTCGGGAACCTCGGCAACCTTGTAACCCTGCTGGTTGAAGCGATTCGACTGGACAATGATTTCTGTGGGACAGACCTGGGTACAGAGCAGGCACCCTTTGCACCGATCTTCCTGGATCACGATTCTGGACATAACAATCCTCGTTGGTGGTTTGGGTTGCGTGTACAAGGAAACAACGTGGTTTTGAGTCAGCGCCGGAAGAAAACGCGGGACGTGATGGTGTTGGACTCGCGGTGTTGCCGGGTCACGGGTGACACGTTCGTAAGTCAATGGCGTTGAGGCATCAAGACCATCAGACCCTACTGTTTTCAGGGACATATATACATCCGGCATCAGACAGCCACCAAGAAGGAATCGGTGAGCGGGCAGAAGACCGGATTACAGGATCAACATGGCATCGCCGTAGGAAAAAAAACGGAAGTCGTGATCAAGGGCAAAGGAATAGGCCTTTTTGATCCTTTCTCTGCCTGCAAGGGCGGAGACCAGTACGATAAGAGATGAGCCGGGCAAGTGAAAGTTTGTGATTAAATGGTCAATCACGTTGAATTGATATCCGGGGGTGATAAACAGATTCGTCCACCCGGAGAAGGGATTGATCCCGCCGGTGAGGGCATGCATGGATTCCAGGGTCCGAACCGTTGTCGTTCCCAGGGCCACGATGGGACGTTTCTGGGATTTGGCCAGGGCAATGGCTGCTGCGGTTTCTGAGGAAATCTCGATATACTCTGCGTGCATGGAGTGGTCGCGGATGTCCGGGCAACGCAAGGGGCTGAAGGTCCCGTAGCCAACATAGAGGGTGATCTCTTCCCAGGAGATACCTTTATCGGCCAGGCTTTGGCGCACCTCCGGGGTGAAGTGCAGTCCTGCCGTGGGTGCGGCAACGGAGCCGAGTTTGTCTTCGTTGGCAAAGACAGTCTGGTAGCGTTCCCGGTCCTCTTCCTGGTCTTCTCGGCGAATGTACGGGGGCAGGGGCATGTGTCCGCCGGTCAGAAAATGATTGGTCAGATCACCCCGCCAGTGGAGCATGACCGTTGCCTGGCCGAATGCTCCACGGGTGACCACTTCCAGAAAGAGATCCTCGCTGAAGATGACTCTGCTCCCGGGCTTGGGTGATTTGGAGGCCCGGAGTAACCCCTGGACCTCTGCCCGGGTCCAGCCCGAGCTGGTTGCTGTTCCCCGGATCAGTACAAGGGGGGTGAGGAGAAGAAACTCCGCCTTGCCCCCGGATTCCTTGTGCCCCAGCAATCTGGCCGGAAGGACTTTGGTGTTGTTGGCCACGAGGAGGGCATTCTCCGGGAGATGATCGGCAAGGGAGCCGAACACGGTAGCCGTTTGCCCGGAAGTTTTCCGGTCCAGTACAAGGAGCCTGGAACCCTCTCGGTTGCGGGATGGGCTCTGGGCGATACGGGATTCGTCGATCTGGTATTCATAGGAGGCGAGATCGAAGTCCGCAGGGATGGTGTTTGTAACTGGTTGTTCAGGCATGGTTTTTTGATCGGGGTGAAAAAGAGTTGTCCTGTGCAAGGGGGGAGTGTCTGCGAGCAGCGGCGGCATCGACTCATTTTCCGCGTGTTGGGTTGTTGATGACGAAAGAGAAAACACCACAGTCGTCCAAGGGAAGAGTGTCACTATGCACGAACCGCTCGGGTGGCAAGCCTGGAATGCCCGGAAAAATAATCGGATCAGGCTGAACGGCTCTCAGGGTTGGCTGACCCCGTTTGGGTCGGCTCGAAATACCCTCGTCTACCGTACATCATCACGCCATTGCATCTCTCAATAAGCGCTAGAACGCCCCGGCGCGATTCCAAAAGGCGGCTTGGTAAACGACTCCTGGCTCGGTCAGGCAGGCAGGCAGGGGGCCAAAGCAAGAAATAAGCCGTGTCATTTCAGGTATTTGGGTAATATTTGATTGAGCCTGATAATCGGGCCACGGGGCTTGCTTTTTTGCCCTTGACAGGAGTACGAAAGAAGTTGAGCGAAAAAGTGTTTACGGAAATGTCCTTGCCCCTTGTCTGGAATCCGGACTAGGGAAATCGAGCCCTCCTTGCAGCAGGGGGGATGATCTCTCAGGGGCGTACAAGCGATAACCACGGAGGAGTCCATGTGCAAGAATTGCGGATGCGGCCATCGCAAGCCGTCCAAATATGCCAAGTTCATCAAGGAACATTATCACGATCACGAGCATGACCATGATCACGAGCACGCCGATCATCATCACGATCCCGAGACCGGTGAAACCGTGTTTCATGCCGACCATGTCCATGCGCATTCCCACGAGCATGAACATGACCACACTCACGAACATACCCATACCCATGCGCACACCCATGAACATGGAAAGAGTTGAGTACCAATAACAATTCGTTTTCAATGAAGCCGAAGACTGAAAAAAGACCTGCTCGGGAAACCGGGCAGGTCTTTTTGGATTCAGCAACGTGGTTCCTGAAGATTACAATCCGACGTTCTTCAATTTGGGACCAAGGTACTCTCTTTCCTCGGGACCAAGAATGCCCAGAGACAGGCAGATCAGGGTCCACAGATGGACAGTATACCAACCGCCTTCAAAGTACTCGTTCAGGAAGTGAATCTGGGAGTGACAGTTATGACAGGGGGCGATGCAATAATCGGCGCCTGTGGCCAGGATCTGGTCGGTTTTGACCTTGCCGAATTTGGCCCGCTGTTCCTTGTAGTCAGTCTGCTGGGTACCGCCGCCGCCGCCGCAACAGAAGTTGTTGGACTTGTTGGGGTACATGTCGACGAAGTTTTCTTCACCAACCACGGATTTGACAACAAATCTGAGTTCCTCGGCAATGGGGTCGCCCAAGGATTTACGGACCAGCTGACACGGGTCCTGACAGGTGAATTTGATCTTGAGGTCTTTATTCCAATCGGAATTGACAGGAAGTTTGCCTTCCCTGATCCATCTGGCGTAGTATTCAATGATGGATTTGAACTCGAACTTGGGGGTGATACCATATTTCTGCATTCCGGCCCGGAGTGCATAAAATTCATGGCCTCACTCGGTGTTGAGGAACACCTTGCATCCCAGGTCCTCGCAGGCTTTAACCTTGTTTCTGACGATCTGTTCCCAGGCATCGTCATCGGCCAGGAACATACAATAGTTTTCACCGCCCCAACCCTTGGAACCATAGGTCCAATCGGCACCGACCGTGTGAAAGATTTTCCAGGAGGGGATCATCTCTTCGGGTTCGGTTACGGGTTCGCGCGAGTTCTGGTTGAAGAAGAAATAGGCTCCCTGCTTGTCGATGGGTGCCTCCATATCCTTGAACTGAGGCTGACCCTCACGGACTTCTTCGAGGACGTCCTCGACAACGAATTTGAAGTCTTCAGAGTTGGCGCCCATGGCGCTGTTGCCTTCTGTTTTCAATGCAAGGTCGCAGGATCCCAGGATACCCGTGGGGCGCTCCTCGCGGGGCCAGGACTGGCGGGCATAAAAAACGAGCTGCGGGATGTTGATGTTCATAGGACAGGCGTGGACACACCGCATGCATTGTGTACACATCCAAACCCAAGGGGTTGAGGTCACTTCCTCATCCAGTCCCAGGGCAGCCATTCGCAAGAACTTTCTCGGGTCCATCCCCTCAAGACCGGTAGCAGGACATCCAGCGGAACAGGCCCCGCAGGTGAGACAGAGATTCAGATTCCCACCTTCGGGAACGATCTCTTTCACCTTGTCCATAAAGGTGGTCTTGGGTTCTGTCCCAACTTTGACTGCTGCGTCTGCCATATTCTCCTCCTTAGGAAATAATTGTTAGACACATGGCAATTCGTCGGGAACGAATCTTCTTGACGTTAACCATTGTAAGAATCTGGAAGGATTAAAACAGGTTTTGAGAAGGAACGTCTCAATGCTTCTAGATTCCATTACATGCTCAATTTCTGCGCGACAATGCCACGGAAAGGGAGAAATCGCAATACGCGAGCAGGAAATTCTCGAGTTTCCACGACATTAACGAAACTGGGATTGCTATAGAGAAATTTGAAGATAATTTCCAGTACTTATTATAAATAAAAATGAATCGCGAAGCGATGCCCACTGCCAAGGAAGTGAATAAACGGCAATGTTACGAAAAAAAATATTGTGCGAAATCGAGGTTTTCATCCTTGACGGACAGATAAAAACCCGTGCAGGAATTGTGCATTCAAAAAAACGTGAAACAAGGTTTGTATATGCATACTTCCTGCGCGGTGATCATTTTGGGACACGGAACCCGGCGTCAGGCGGCTTCACAGGGATTTTTCGCCCTTGTAGACAGAATAGGCCGCCGACTTTGGCCAGCCCGGGTCGTTCCGGCCTGCTTTTCGTGCGGCCAGCCGACACTTGATGAACAGGCTGCGCAGCTCGTGGCGGAGAATGTTTCCCGGATTATCATCTTCCCGTATTTTCTTTTGAGTGGAAAACACATTGCCGACGAACTCCCCGAGGTTGTTCAGAAGCTTCAAGAGGCCTTTCCCCGAGTCCGCTTCGATCTTCTGGAGACCATGGAGGACGAGCCCCTGCTGGAGGCCATCGTGGTCACCCGGTTGCAGGGAGATGTCCGGAGCGAGGCCGCGGTTGAACCCGATGCTTCCCGCGATGACGAGATCGTTGCCGGCCATTTTGCAACTACAGGTCTGTCTGACGACCGATTCCCTTTTTTCAAAGCCCTGGCCCTTGCCACCGGTGATCTCGCCCTGGCTGCGGACCTTCGGATGAGCGGTCCGGTCGATCGCGTCTATGCCGAGGCCACGGCCTCCAGCCTGCCCGTTTTATGTGATTCCCCGGCCCTGAGGGCTGGAGTGGAATCCATGGGACGTCCGGCCGTGTGCATCCCTGGATCCGCTCATCAGGGCAGATCGTTTCTCAAGGAGCACATGTCACAAGGGATCATTGCCCTGGGTTCCAGTTCCGCATGCCTCGATCTTGTTCTGGACCTGATGCGGGACGGCCTGAATCCGCGTCTCGTCATTGCCCTGCCCCCGGGATTTGCAGGCGCACCTCTGTCCAAGGCACGTCTTTCCAGGCAGCGTGATCTCGCATTCATTTCCAATGCGGGTACGGGTGGCGGGATCTCCTGTGTCCTGGCCATGATTCAGGCGCTGGAATACACCGCATCCCACTGGAGTAAAACGGGGATCTGATGTTTCAATCCTGCGGGACCGCAGTAAAAAAGCCGCTTTGGGAATTCCCGGGGCGGCTTTTTTTATGCTGACAGGATGTCGGCTATCGGTCCAGCAGGGACTCTCCATTGGTCAGCAGATCCTGGATCTCTGAATCCTTGAGGTGCAGGCGTCTTGCCAGCAACGCCATCTCCTCCGACGGATCAAACAGGGGGTAGTCGCTTCCAAAAAAAATCCGTTCCCGGGGGTGGGTGCTGAAGATCGCCTCCAGCAGGTCCTGGGGGATGGTGAACAGGGAGCTCGAGGTATCCATAAAGACGTTTTTGCCGGCCAGGTGATCGCAGACGTACTCCCAGTGATGGTAGCCCCCGAAATGGGCCGCGATCACCGTGAGAGAGGGAAAGTTGTCAATGAGCTCGGCCACTTTCTGGGGGCTGGAGGCATTTTCCTCGGGCGGTTTTCTGTCCCCGACATGGAGCATGATCACGAACCTGGTGCCAATGGTTTCGTAGATAGGTGCAAGGCGTTTGTCCGTCATGGAAAATCCCTGGAAATCCGGATGTATTTTGAGTCCCCTGATCCCCTTGTTTTCCAATCGGTCCAGCTCCTTTTCCCAATCTGTGTATGCGGGATGGATGGTCCCAAAGGAGAACAATTCCGGATAGTTTTCCTGCATAAAAATGGCCCAGTTATTGGCCGGGATGACCTGGTCGGGCTTGGTGGCTGCCGAATGCACGACCGCACGGTCGATGCCTGCTTTTTTCAGGCGGGGGAGAAGATCTTCCACCGTGCCTGTTCCGGTTGGAGATATGTGGTAATGGTCCTTAAGCTGGGCCAGGACCTTGTCCGCTATCTTGGGATGGAATGCATGGGTGTGGATATCTATGGACATGATGGCACCAAAAAAATCCGGGAATCAGGTTCCCGGAGGTTCGTAGGATTGTGCCGCACACGGGCGGCGGTACAGGCATGTGTCTGGAGACAACAGGGGAAATCTCGAAGAGCTGTGCGCGTCCTGGATCAGGTGCACAATTCCTTGAGCCAGTCCGGAACCCTGCGGGGTTTGCCTTGGGGATCGACAACGGCATGCTGGGTCGAACCAGTTGTCAGAACGCGTGATCTGTCCTCATCAGTGACTTCATAGATAAAGGTCAGGGTGGCCCGGGTCCAGCCGCTTATGGCCGTATGCACTCGAACACATTCGTCAAAGTGGGCCGGTAAAAAATAGCGGCAGGAGGCTTCACGCACGGGCAGAAAGATACCCTTTTCCTCAATGACCCGATAGCTCATACCTCGTTCACGGATGTACAGACTGCGGGACATTTCAAACCAATGCAGGTAGTTGGCGTAATAGACAACCCCCATGGCGTCGGTCTCACCATAGGAGACGCGATGGTCGAGCCAGGTGTCGGGAGTGGAGAAGGTGGTCGATGGTTTCATGGTAGTCACACAGGGTAAAAAATATCTTCGCACGGAGCGCAGCGGCATAGAAAGAGGCATTTTTCAGAGCAACCAGGTGGCGAGAATGCGTCGACCATGCCCGCTGCCTGAACGGTACGTTTTTTTGTCTTTTCGCTGCGCGAGTCAATGTGTTTTTTTCATGCAGAGGCGTTGGGACGCAGCCAGGAATATTACTTCCATCCGGCCCGTTCAAGAACCATGCGCATGAGAGCCGAACCAGAGTCAAGGTTCAGATCGGTTTGGGCGGCTACGTTTTCATCAAAGCGGCCGGCATCGTGATTGGGCTCGAGACCTTTCGCTCGAATCAGGAAAGGAACCGGGTCCGTGGTGTGGGTTTTGCGGACAATGGGCGTGAAATGATCGCAGGTCACGACCCAGAGAATGTCCCGGTCTCCATGGGAATCCAGGAGGGGGGCAAGGATTTTGGCGTCGAAATCTTCGATGGCCTGAATCTTTTTGCCGGGATCGCCCATGTGACCGCATTCATCCGGGGCCTCCACATGAAGATAGACGTAATCGCCCTGGTCCAGGTAGGCGCGAGCCGCGTCCACCTTGCCCTGGTAGTTGGTGTCCAGAAATCCCGTGGCTCCGGGAATGTCCATGACAGTCATGTTGGCGGCCCGGCCGAGTCCCTTGACCAGGTCCACAGCCGAGATGATTCCCCCTCTGGGCCCGAAGGTCGTTTCGAAATCGGGCAGGAGTAACGGGGTTCCCTGTCCCCATGGCCAGATAGCATTGGCGGCACACCTGTCCGACCAGGGACGCACGAGATCGCGGGCCTGGGTCAAAAGATCCATGAGCCGAGGACTCGATGCAAAGGTTGTCATGTCCGGCGCAATGGGCTGGTCCGTGATGTCGTGGGGGGGATTGATGACCAACCCGGCTTCCGGAGCTCGCTTTCCCTTTTTCTGGACCAGAAGATGCCTGTACTGGATGCCTGGATAAAAGGTAAAGGTTTCGTCCCCCAGTTTTTCCTGGAGATGCTCGACGATCTCCCGGGCCACCTTATTATTGATATGTCCTGCTGAATAGTCGAGCATGTCCGATTGGTCATCGAATCCCGAGAGCGTGACCAGATTGAGCCGCCAGACGAGGTCATCCGGATCGAGCTCAAGACCCTGGGCTGCGGCCTCGATGGGCCCTCGACCGGTATGATATGTTTCAGGGGCGTAACCGAGCAGGGCCATGTTGGCCACGTCCGACCCCGGCTGCATGCCGTGGGGAACGGTCTGGCAGGTGCCCATGCATCCTGTCTTGGCCAGCATATCCATGTTCGGGGTATGGGCAGCCTGGAGGGGCGTCTTGTTGCCCAATAATTCCAGGGGCCAGTCACCCATGCCGTCGGCAACGAGAAAGAGTATCTGTTTCATGGCAGGCTCGGTGGTATTTGGTAAAAGGGATGAAGCGCGAATGATCGAGGATCAAACGATTCTGTAATGCACGGTGGGGGCCATGATGAAATCACATCCATCGATTTCCGTAATCGCCTTTTGAACATCCCTGAGCAGCGCCTTGTGGCTCAGGAAGACGATGGAGACCCCTTGGCCCGGGTCGGCGGTTGGTTTCTGGACCGCCTGGGCGATACTGATGGCGTTGTTGCCCATGATTCCCGAGATGGCCGAAAGCACCCCCGGCCGGTCCTGAACCGTGAACCGGAAGTAATGTCCGGAGAGGGAGAGCATCGGGTCGAGGATTTCTGCCAAAGGAAGGATCGGCTCGGGGAACCCCGTGTTGTTGGGAGGATTCGGCTTTTTGGACAGGGCCATGACATCAGCCAGAACCGCGCTCCCCGTGGGCAGATCACCCGCACCCTGGCCGTAGAGCATGATCGGTCCGACCACGTTGCCCTCGAGGAGGATGGAATTAAAGGGTCCCTCAACCTTGGCGAGCATGTGGTTCTTGGAAATGAATGCCGGGAAGACCCCGGCCTGGAGCTTGCCTGCGGAGTCGGAAACCTGGGCCAACAGCTTGAGTTTGTAGCCGAATTCCCCGCCAAGGGCGATATCCTGGGCCTCGACATGGGAAATGCCGGTTACCGCGAGGTCGATAAAGGGGAAGTCCTGTCCGTAAGCCAGGCGGATGAGCAGGGTCAGTTTGTGGGCCGCGTCGATCCCCTCGAGGTCAAAGGTCGGGTCGGCCTCGGCATATCCCTTGGCCTGGGCCATGGACAGGGCGGTCTGGAAATCAAGCCCCTTGGCGGTCATCTCCGAGAGGATATAATTGGCCGTGCCGTTGAGGATGCCCAGCAGATTCTTTATTTTGTTCCCGGCCAGACTTTCCTTGAGGGTCTGAACAATGGGAATGCCCCCGGCAACACTGGCCTCGTAATAGAGTCCGGCGTTGTTCTCGGCGGCCAGGGCGAAGAGTTCTCCGCCGCGTTCGGCAAGCAGTGCCTTGTTGGCCGTGACCACAGAACGCCCTTGGGACAGGGATCGGGAAATGATCTCAAAGGCGAGACCGGTCCCTCCGATGAGTTCCACCACGATATCGATATCCGAAGTGGCCAGAAACGTCTCGGGATCGTCCGTGAAAATGGTCTCAGGGTCCGGGATAAAATGACGTTTTTTATGGATATCCCTGACAAGAACAGTATGAATGCGCAGTGTCTTGCCCAGCCGGCGTCCTATCCAGTCCAGGTTTTCCCGGATCGCCTTGGCCAGGCCCGTGCCCACGGTTCCGAAGCCGGCGACTGCCAGGTTGATATATGGTCGATTCAAGATGGGTTCCTCGTTGTTCAAGGCTGTTGCGACAGGGTGTGACAAATATCGGTCGAAAAAAACGTGGGTAGCAAAAAAATCTCCGCTTATCCAGAAATCATGCACAGGGAAAAAACCGCTGAAAGAGTATTGACGATGCAGGGTGATTTGGATAGGTACTCCCTTCCGTTCGTAAGGAGAGGTGGCCGAGCTGGCTGAAGGCGCGCGCCTGCTAAGCGTGTATAGGGGCAAAACCTCTATCGAGGGTTCAAATCCCTCCCTCTCCGCCATTTTTTTGACCGGAGGGCTGGCAGAGTTGGTTGATTGCACCGGTCTTGAAAACCGGCATACCTTCACGGGTATCTGGGGTTCGAATCCCTAGCCCTCCGCCATATCATACCTGTAAATATACATCCCGCACCAGAAATGGGCGGGATTTTCTTTTTTCATCCCCTTTGTTTTTCTTGTTTCGTCATCTGTTTTTGTTTACAGGTACAAGGCGTTGGCTGATTCGCGGGCCTTGATCGTGGCAAGGTCCTTTCTCATAGGCGTTGTGGTGAAAACATGGAAATCATACCGACCCGCTTCCCGGGATTGTGGCTCATTCAACCCGAGGTGTTTCAGGACCATCGGGGTTTTTTCGCAGAAACATACAATCAGCGGGATTTTATTTCCCATGGTATTTACTATGATTTTGTCCAGGACAACCATGCCAGATCCGAACAGGTCGGGGTGCTTCGGGGATTGCATTTCCAGGTTCCTCCTGCGGCCCAGGCCAAGCTGGTTCGTGTGACCCGCGGTGCCGTCTATGATGTGGTCGTGGATCTCCGCAGGGGATCGCCCACCTATGGGCAATGGTACGGTGAGGAACTTTCCGGGATAAATTTCAGACAGATGCTCATTCCCAAGGGATTCGCCCACGGCTATGTCACCCTGGCCCCCATGACGGAATTCCAGTACAAGGTCGATGGGTTCTATGCCCCTGAGCATGACGGCGGTCTGCGCTGGGATGATCCGGATATCGATATTCCCTGGCCGGTTGAAGATCCAATTCTTTCTGAAAAGGATATTCGATTGCCTCTGTTGAAGGATTTTGATTCTCCTTTTGTCTATACGCCTGTCTGAAGCACGGAGACCTCACGACATCGCGTGAACACTACATGCAACCCCAACGGCAAACGAGGTGTATGACCATGAGCGACGCATCCGAAGGCAATGGTTTTTGGGATTCCTGCCACGCCCTGATTCTGGCCGGCGGTTCTGGAACACGACTCTGGCCCCTTTCGCGAACCCTGCTTCCCAAACAGCTTTTGCCCCTCAACGGGACCGAGTCCCTGCTGCAACAGACTGTTTCCCGGGTTATGCATGTGCTCGACCCCAGGCGGATCTGGGTGGTGACCAACGAGGAGCATGTCTTTGAGGTCCGCTCTCAGCTCAAGAAGATCAGTCCTGCCCTGGAAAAACAGGTTCTGAGCGAACCATTGAAGCGGAACACCCTGCCGGCCATCATCCTGGGCATGGAGCGCATCATGAGCCAGAATGAAGATGCCGTTGTGGCCGTGTTTCCCTCGGATCACCAGATCAAGGACGAGGTTCGGTGGCAGGAGGCCCTTGCCCTGGGCAAGAAACTGGCCGAGCAGGATTATTTTGTGACCTTTGGCGTCACCCCGGACAAGGCCGAGACCGGATACGGGTATATTGAACAGGGCAAACCGCTCGAACCCGGTGGATTTGCCGTGAAGCGATTCGTGGAGAAGCCGGACCGCAAGCGGGCCGAAGAATTTTTGGCCAGTGGGACGTATTCCTGGAACAGCGGGATGTTCATGTTCGGTGCCGGCCCGTTTTTAGAGGCTGTACAGGAATTCCAGCCCGAACTGTTCGCCTGGTGGGAGAACCGCCGTGAACGGTCGCTTGAAGAGGGATATGTATCCATCCCGGAAGAATCCGTTGATTACGGGATCATGGAGCAGGCCAAGCGTATTGCAGTGGTACCCGCGGATTTTGGGTGGGACGATCTGGGTAATTGGGAGGCACTGCACCGGATGGGTGAAAAGGATGAAAACGGGTGCGTTGTCAGCGGCAATGTGCTTTCTCTGAACTGCAGGGAGAGTCTTCTCTATTCCTCGGGCGGCAAGCTGGCTGCAGTTGGCCTGGACAATATGGTCGTGGTCCAGACCCGTGACGCTACCCTGGTCTGTGACAAGCATGAGGTTCAAAAGGTCAAGAATGTCGTGGAGATGCTCAAAAAGGAAGAGAGCTATCTCGTTGAAGCCCATCTGACCGTGTACCGCCCCTGGGGGAGCTATACCATCCTCGAGGAAGGGCCCTATTACAAGATCAAACGTCTTGAAGTCCTGCCCGGGGCCAAGTTGAGCAAACAGATGCATCACCATCGCAGTGAGCATTGGGTGGTGGTTTCGGGCACGGCCCAGACCGAGGTCAATGATACCGAGTACTTGCTCACGGAAAATCAGTCCATCGACATTCCCAAGACAGCTACGCACCGCCTGGCCAATCCCGGCCGGGTCCCTGTCGAGATTATCGAGATCCAGACCGGACCGTACCTGGAAGAGGACGACATTGTTCGCTTTGACGACGTCTATGGAAGGATCAAGGACAAGGGCGAGGCCCTGAAATGACTCCGGGATGACCTTGCGGGGTCTGTGATTCACCGGGGAACCCCGTGATGCAACCCGCTGAGTTCGTGAATTTTTTCATTTGCGCTTGACACCCGAACGGGGTGTTCTATAACGTGTGCCCGAATTTTAGCCGGGCAAATGGTGGATGTTTTTTTTCAAATCAGTATCCTGGGCTTCGACGGAAAGGATGCGAAATCGGGTATGGAGGTAATGAACGTGCGGAGAAAAAAAAGCTGCATCATGCTGCCCCTTTTAGCAGGATTTGTGGCGGCAGTGGCGTTGGGGTGGTGGGGCTACCCCAAATTGGTTTTTTCCGAGAAGACACAGCCGATCAGGTTCAGTCACAGCGTGCATATCATGGATGCGGGCATGGGATGTGACGAGTGTCATTATTTTCGGGAGGATGGTTCCTATGCGGGTTTGCCGACGACTGAGCAGTGCGCAGGATGTCATGTAGAGGCCATGACCGAGGATCCCGCAGAGATTGAATTTGTTGAAAAATATGTGGCCGAAGACAAGGAAGTTCCCTGGCTCGTCTATCAGAAACAGCCCGACAATGTGTACTTTTCACATATGGCCCATGAAAATCTGGATTGTATGGATTGTCACATGGACATGTCTGAAGTGGACACGCCGCCGACGTATTACGAGAACAGGCTCACCGGGTACAGCAAACAGACGATGAAGATGTGGGAATGTGAGCGCTGTCATGCCGAGAACGGCGCCAGTAATGCCTGCTATGTGTGCCATAAATAAAAAAAGGATAGTGAACTATGGGACTTGATCGCAGAAGTTTTATAGCGTTTTTGGCTGGCGGCACAGGCGGGATTCTCTGCACCCCTGTGGTATGGAAACTTTTGGATGACGTTTCCATTTGGAGCCAGAACTGGCCGTGGATCCCCAAATTGCAGTATGGTGAGCGGGTGAACAAGCCCGTTGCCTGTAAATTCGGTGCCGATGCCTATGGCATTCTGGTAGAAACGGCTGCAGGACGGCCCTTTACCGCCAGAGGCAATCCGGATCATCCCCTGAGCAAGGGGGGTATCGATCCCATGGGCGCAGCCAGCGTGCAGATGCTGTATAGCCCTTCACGGGTTCAGGCTCCGATGAAGAAATCCGGAAACGGATTTGAACAAATTTCCTGGGATGAAGCCGAAAAACTCCTGGCCCACACGGTCAAGAGCGCCGGCAGTGATATTTGTGCCATCACCGGTGATGAGACAGGAACGACCACGGAGATTCTGTCCGGCCTGCTGGCCGCTCTGGGTTCGGACAAGTGTTTTCTCATGCCCGGTGAAACCGGTCCGGCTGTCAAGGCCTGGAAGATGCTCGGCGGCCAGGGAACCCCTGGCTACGATCTGGAAAATGCCGATTTCGTAGTCAGCCTGGGCGGAGACATCAACGAATCCTGGGGAACCGTTGTCCGCAACGGCAAGGCCATGGCCGAGAACGATGCCGTGTTCACCTATGTCGGCGCGGCTCAGAAACCGGGAACCGCCATTCCAGCCAAGACCTGGATTGCCTGCAGGCCCGGCCAGGAGCCGCTTGTCGCCCTGGGCGTGGCAGCCTATCTGCTCAAGGCGGGCATGGGCATGGGTATGCCCGGCTACGCAGCATTCAAGGACTTTGTAACCAACACCAATTCTCCTTCCCGCATTGCCAAGGCCACGGGCGTCTCCGAGGAAACCATGGAGCGTTTGGCAAAAGACCTCATGCGGGCCAGACGTCCTTTGGTTCTCACCGGTTCAGCAATGGGTCAGGGCACCAATGCCCTGGGCGTGGCAGCCGGATTGGCTCTGAACATGATTCTTGGCAGAGTCAACGTCAGAGGCGGGGTCAAGGATATCCCCTTTGCCCCCCAGGTCGTTGCCAGTGCCCCGGCCCGGGACGAACTGCTTTCCCGCGATCTCGCCGGCTATGTGCAGTCGGTAGCCAAGGGCAATGCCAAGGCTGCCAAGGTGACCCTGGTCGTGGATGCCAATCCTGCCTACTCGCTTCCGCAACCTGATATGGCTGTACAGGCACTGGAAAAGAGCGGTTTCGTGGTCACCGTGACGAGCTTTATGGATGAGACAGCCGCCTTGTCCGATCTTGTACTGCCTGCCTCCTATTTTCTCGAGACCCTGGATGATGTCTACACCCCCTATGGGTCTGGCCAGGCAAACTATACGGTTTCTTCTCCCATTATCGAACCCGTTTTCGATACCCGGCCGGCTGCCGATATGCTGTGTGATCTGGCCAAGGCTGTGGATATCGATCTGGGCGTGAAATCCTTCAAGGATGCTGCCAAGGCCAAGGCCGCTGCCCTGGGTGCCAACTGGCGCGCTCTTTCCGGAGGCACCGCATGGGTGGCTGAAACGTCCATGAGCAACTATGGCCTGACCTTGTGGAATGAGGGATTCCGGGCTCTGGGTATCCCGCGGGATGCCAAAGACCTCGTGCTCACTCCGCTGGCCAGGTTGCATCTGGGGACCGCAGGTATGCCCACAACGCCTTTTGGCGTTCTCACTATCAGGGACACGGAGCTCAAGAAGAATGTCCTTTGCGTTCAGATGAACAGCGCTACAGCGGGCCAAATCGGCGTCCAGAATGGACAGACCGTGACGGTCAGCAGTGGATCGGGTTCCTGCAAGGCCGTTGTTTCCCTGTCCGAATCGCTCATGCCCGGCGTCGTTGCCATGCCCCTCGGATTCGGCCATACGGCCTGGGATGAGTTTGCCGAGAACAAGGGCGACAATGTGTACAAGCTGATGGAAATAAAGCCTGAACCCGGGATCGGTATGTCCGTGTTCGGTAATCCCCAGGTACAAATCACCAGGGCCTAAGGAGAGAGGTAGTCCATAATGGAGCATAGTAAATCGAAAATCCGCTGGGGCATGGTCATTGACCTGGACAAGTGTACGGGCTGTGGAGCCTGTATGGTTTCCTGCGAGGCCGAGAACAACATCGCCCCAACCACTGATTCATCCAACAAGCTGCGCACGCTTTCCTGGATGCTTGTGTACGAATTGACCAATGAAAAACCCTATCCCGATCATGACGTGGCCTATCTGCCCCGTCCGTGCATGCAGTGCGGCAACCCCTCATGTCTGACAGTCTGCCCGGTCACGGCCGTCGACAAGAATGAGGAAGGCGGTATTGTCAGCCAGATCTATCCGCGCTGTATCGGTTGCCGATACTGCATGGCAGCCTGCCCCTACCACGCCCGGTATTTTAACTGGTTTGATCCCATCTGGCCGGAGGGAATGGAAAAGACCCTGACCCCGAACGTTTCTGTTCGTCCCCGGGGTGTGGCTGAGAAGTGTACCTTTTGTCACCACAAGTATGCCGAGGCCAAGGAGCGTGCCAGGGCGGAGGGTCGTGATCCTCTCCATCTCGAGGAAAACGATTTCATCCCGGCGTGTGTCGCAGCCTGCCCTAACGGAGCCATGCATTTCGGCGATCTGAACAATCCCGAGCACACGGTCTACAAGATGTCCCATGAAAAAAAGTACGCCTTCAGACTCCTGGAACGCTTGGGCACCGACCCGCAGGTCTACTACTATTCCAAAAGGGAGTGGGTCCGCCGTCAGGGTGACAACTACCTCAAAACCGAAAAGACCAAGGGAGCGTAGGCAATGATTGATGAAGCTTTGATACCCGAAGGGGTACAACGGTGTTCAGTTGGCAAGTTTCTGCTCTGGTTGGCATTTGTCGGGATCTTCCTTGGATGGGGACTGTACGGTGCCTTTGTCATCCTCTCTCAGGGACTCGGTACGACCGGGCTGGACAATTATTTTGGATTCGGTTTGTGGATCACCTTTGACCTGGCGGTCATTGCCTTGGGCGCGGGAGCCTTTTTTACCGGCTTTTTGCGCTATATCCTGCGCATCGACCAGCTCAAGAACATTATCAACCTGACGGTCATCGTCGGCTTTTTGTGCTATTCCGGCGCGATGATGATCCTGGTCCTGGATATCGGGCAGCCGCTTCGGGCCTGGTTCGGATACTGGCATCCCAACGTCCATTCCATGCTCACGGAAGTTATCTTCTGCATCACCTGTTATTGTACCGTACTGATCATCGAGTACGTTCCCCTGATCCTGGAAAACCGGGTCCTGAACAAAAACAGGTTCCTGCACCATCTGGCTCATAACTTCCATGTGTACATGCCGCTCTTTGCCGGCATCGGCACCTTTTTGTCCTTCTTCCACCAGGGTTCCCTGGGCGGGATGTACGGCGTGCTTTTCGGACGTCCCTATGCCTTTCGCGAAGGATTCTTCATCTGGCCCTGGACATTTTTCCTGTTCATCGCCTCGGCCATCGCCTCGGGTCCTTCCTTCACCCTGCTGGTGAACAAGCTCGTGGAACTCATGTCCGGCAAGAGACTGGTGGATGACGCGACCAAGGAACTCATGGCCAAAATCTCAGGGCTGTTGCTGTCCTTCTATATCTTCTGGAAGATTCTGGACACCTGGGCCTGGGCCACTGGAGTGCTGCCCAAGGCCGGACTGACCTTTGAGGAGATGTTCTTCGGTTCCGCCTACGGGCAATGGCTCTTGTGGTCCGAGCTTTTCGTCTGCGGTGTGGTTCCGGCAATCATGCTCGTGGTTCCGGGCATCCGTAAGATCCATGGTCTGATGTATCTGGCCGCTCTGCTCAATTGCACGGGCATTGTGATCAATCGTTTTGTCCAGACCGTCCAGACCATGGCCCACCCGGTGATGCCCTTTGATGACTGGCAGGTCTATTTCCCCAACTGGGCGGAATGGTCCACTACCCTCATGATCCTGGCCTATGGAGCGCTGCTCCTGAGTCTGTCCTACAGGTATCTGCCTATCTTTCCCAAGGAAAAGCAGCTCAACTCCTAGATCTTTTCTTCGGGACTCTCTGTATCACCAACAAGGCCGCCATTTGGCGGCCTTGTTGGTTTGAAACGGACCCGGGCCCTGACATCGTGGTGCAGATGAAAAATAGGCCCAGCGATTCATAGACAAAGAAAGATCCTGTGTGTTCGGACGCAGAGGCCAGGCGGCAGGAAGAGGATATAGGTCGATATATCGCGTTATCCAGAGGAAACCTGTTGGTTGGTTGTGGAAAACTGTTGATGGCATCGCTTGGGACCACACGGTGTGGTTTTGATGATTGGTTCCTCCAACCGATCGACCCGATTCAGGCAGTTGAACGTTTGGGTTCTCAAATACCAATTTTATCATTGCCAAAACCTGATCACGAAGATAAAAAATCAGACTTTGTCACCACTTCTTCAGGCCGCCCGGCAGGGCTTTGTCGGCAATCCGGTGAAATTCCGGAACGGTTCCGCCACTGTGAGCTCTAGCCCCTCTGATGACCGAGGACGGCTGGTGCGAGTCAGACGCCCGGCTTGAAGCATCTCCATGACCGGTTCCGCATCCGGAACCCGGCTCGAGAAATCCAATCATGTGTCGATCAGGGAGACCCCCTTCCCTGAACCATTCTTTCCAGATCACCCGTCTTCGATTGTGCCGAGGCACGCCTGTACTTCCTTGAATTGTCGGAAATCAGTGTCTTTTTGCGTGTCGTGTTCCGGGTGGTTGTGGAACAACCCTTCAAGAGGAATCATCGTGCCAGGAATTCATACCAAGCATATCATCAAACGTGACGGATCCATTGCAGAATGGAATGCAGCCAAGATTCAAACCGCCATTCACAAGGCCCTCCAGTCCCAGAAAATCAATGACATCCTTTTGGCCAAACGATTGACCAAGAGGGTGGAGCAATTGCTCGAGGGAGATGATTGCCCCCATATCGAGGATGTCCAGGACCGGGTCGAGCAGGTTCTGGTCCAGCAGAACCTCCCCCGGGTGGTCAAGGCGTACATCCTGTATCGGGACAGTCGCAGGCGGGCCAGGGAGGCTGAGGCGGATTTCGTGCGTGATACCATTGACGGGTATGTCCAGGAATTCGACTGGCGGTCCAAGGAAAATTCCAATGTCAGCCATTCATTCCAGGGGCTTATCCTGCACACCTCGGGGTCGGTCCAGGCCCGGTATGCCCTGGAGGCCTTTCCCGAGCACATTCGCCAGGCCCACCGCAATGGCTATTTCCACATCCATGATCTTTCCTTTGGCCTGGCCGGGTATTGCGCCGGGTGGAGTCTCAAGGATCTGTTGCTCGAAGGGTTCAACGCCCCGGGATTTTGTTCCAGCAAGCCGCCCAAACATCTTGATTCCGCCCTCATGCAGATGGTCAATTTCCTGGGTACGCTTCAAAACGAATGGGCCGGGGCCCAGGCCTTCAACAATATCGACACCCTGCTCGCTCCGTACATCGAACTGGACGGACTTTCCTACGAGCAGGTCAAGCAGGAGATGCAGAAGTTCATCTTCAATCTGAACACCACCTCTCGCTGGGGGGGACAGAGTCCGTTCACCAATTTCACCATGGACCTGCATTGTCCCAAATCCATGGCCGAGGAGCCTGTGGTCATCGGCGGCAAATATCATGAGAGTAAGACGTATAAAGAGTTCCAGAAGGGTCAGGATCTTTTTAACAAGGCCTTTTTGGAGGTCATGCTCGAAGGGGATTCCTACGGAAAAATCTTTTCCTATCCCATACCCACCTATAACGTGACTCCGGATTTTCCCTGGGAGAGCGAAGTCGGTGCGCTGCTTCTTCAGGTCACCGCCAAGTACGGAGCCCCCTATTTCCAGAATTTCATCAATTCAGACCTCTCCCCCGAGGACGTCAGGTCCATGTGCTGCCGGCTGCAGATGGACCTGCGCGAGCTGCGCAAGAAGACTGGTGGTCTGTTCGGTTCCGGGGACATGACCGGCTCCATTGGTGTGGTCACCCTGAACCTGCCCAAGTATGCCTTTTTGTCGCGGAGCGAGGAGGAATTTCTGGATCTGATCACGGAACACGCCGAGTTGGCGAGAGAGGCCCTGGAGCTCAAGCGCAAGACCATTTCATCATTTCTGGACCGTGGATTCTACCCCTTTACCCAGCGGTATCTGAAACAGGGATTCAAGAACCATTTTTCAACCATTGGACTGGTCGGTGGCCATGAGGCCTGTCTGAATCTGATCGGGAAAGGAATCGAGACCGTCCAAGGCAGGGAACTCATGGAGCGGGCTCTGGATCATCTGCGTGATCTGATGACCCATTTTCAGGAAGAAACCGGCAATCTGTACAATCTTGAAGCCACCCCTGCCGAGGGAACCTGCTATCGACTGGCCAAGATCGACCGGAGTACCTATGGGGATCGGATCATTGTTTCCGGAGGAGAGGATCCCTATTACACCAACAGCACCAATCTGCCGGTGGATGCGACCCCGGATGTCTTCGAGGCCCTGGAGCATCAGAACTGCCTGCAGACCCTGTACACCGGAGGGACGGTTTTTCACTGTTATCTTGGGGAAAACGTCAGGGATCTCGAGGCACTGAAAAAACTGATTGTTCGGGCCATGAGCAAGACAAAGATCCCGTATGTTTCCATCACCCCGACCTTCAGCATCTGTCAGGAGCATGGGTATATCTCCGGAGAACATTTCTCCTGTCCCGAATGCGGCAGGGACTGCGAGGTCTATACCCGGGTGACCGGTTTTTATCGGCCCGTGACCAAGTTCAACAAGGGCAAGGCCGCGGAATACCGGGATCGGGTGACCTACAAGATCGCTTGATGGGTAGCGGTGTCCCGGAATGTTTCGGGACACCGGATGGCATAGGGAGATGTTGCAACAAGGAGATGGGGCATGAACGGTTGGGAATGGTTGCGGGGGATCACTCCGGTCAGTCTGTGCGACTGGCCGGAACATGTCTGCTCGGTACTTTTTTTCGGGGGGTGCAATCTGCGCTGCCCAACGTGTCACAATGGGGCTATTGCATGGCACCCCCACAGCCTGCCGGCTCTCTCTTACGAAGAGACCATGCACGATCTGCTCAAGAGGCGGACCTGGCTGGACGGGATCGTTGTCACCGGTGGGGAGGCCTCGATCGTTTCGGGGATCGAAACGGTCTTCAGGGATCTCAAGCAGCTCGGTCTGCCCATAAAGCTCGATTCCAACGGTATGCGACCCGATTTGGTGAGTGGGTTTCTTGAGCAGGGACTGGTGGATTGTTTTGCTGTCGACGTCAAGGGGCCATGGGCCAAATATCCGGCCCTGACCGGGAGCAGAGTGGACCCCGGCGCGGCTCGCGCGAATCTGGAGGCCATCTTTGCCCTGGCAACGCGTCATCCCGACAGATTTTATTTTCGCTGCACCCGGGTTCCCGGACTTTCAGAAAGCGATCTTGTCCTGACCCAATCCTATCTACCCGAAGGGTTTGAGCTCATCTTGCAACAATACATCGAGCCGCCCGAGACGGATTGCTCCCAAGACAAATCCCTGGTCATGCCAAATGTCATCGCCAAAAATGATTTTTCACCAGGATATGATCATGCCTGAAAAAATCCAGAAACGAGATGGGCGTCTGGAAACCTGGTCGGTGGATCGAATAGCCAGGGCCATCTTCAAGTCCCTGAGTGCCAGCGGGATCAGGGATCCTTTGCTGGCCAATCGCCTGGCCGCCAGTGTGGAGGCGCACCTCAAGGAGGTTTCCATTCCCGAACAAGAGGATGTTCAGGACATGGTCGAGCAGGTGCTCATGGAGGCCAGGCTCTATTCCGTGGCCAGGAAGTATATCCTGTATCGGGAAAAAAGACGGGGAATCAGAAGCCAGGATCAGGCATTTCTCGATGTCAGGGATACCATTGATACCTATGTGAAAAACGGTGAAACTACCGGAAAGAACAGGGCCAGGCCCCACTCTTTTCGAGGTCTGTCCCGGCATCTTTCCGGATCGGTGCAAAAGCGATATGCCCTGGAACAATACCCCGAAGAGATCCGTATGGCCCATGAAAACGGTTACCTGCATATCCACGATCTCTCCTTCGGCATGGCCGGGTATTGTGCCGATTGGGACCTGCGGGCTCTGCTTCGCGAAGGGTTTGGCTTCAAGGGGGTGACCGCCTATGGTCCTGCCGATCACCTGGATACAGCCCTTGGTCAGATGATTTCTTTTTTGGGGGCCATGCAGGGTGAATGGGCCGGGGCCCAGTCTTTTTGTCATGTGGACACGATATTGGCCCCCTTTGTCCGTCGAGATGGTCTTGATTATACCCAGGCCCTTCGTTTGATGGGTAATTTTATTTTTGCGCTCAACTCTTTTTCCCGGGGGAGTGAACGGATTCCGATCTGTTCACTCGGACTTGACGGGACAATGCCCGCATGGCTGGAACAAGACCGTGTCGGCGTGCCCGAGGAGAGTCCGGGCCGAACCTACGGAGAATTCATCCCGGAAGCCGAAATGCTTAACAAGGCCGTTTGCGAGGTGATTGCCCGGGGGGATTATCTGAATCAACCTTTTGGATCGCCGGTTCTGTGCTATGATCTAGATCCCGATTTTTCCTGGAACAGCGAGTTGGGAGAAAGAATTGTTCGTCTTGCCGGGAGAGGACGTTGTCCCTACCTGCGGATGCGCAATGCAGAGAAAAAGAAAAGCTACAAGGAAGAGGCCTCCTCTGCCCCTGTTGGCGGATTGCAGCATGGGAGCGATGAGTTGGCCGGGGCGATCGGCGTTGTTTCCCTCAACCTTCCCAAGCTTGCATATCTGGCCGGCCGGGAGTCGGATTTTCTTGACCTGATCGGAGAATACGCAGAGTACGCGAAACAGGCCCTGGAGTTTAAAAGAAAATTTATTGTCGACTACATGGACAGCGGGATGTTCCCCTATTCGAGTCATTATCTCAAAAACGGGTTGCAGGACCATTACAGTATGCTGAGTCTGGTCGGAGGTCACGAGGCGTGCATGAATCTTCTTGGGACGGGCATCGCGACCCGGGAGGGGACCGCACTCATGCTCAAGGTCCTTGATCGTTTGAGAGCGATATCCACACAATTTTCCCGCGAGACCAACTCACCCCATACCGTGACCACTCTGGTGAACAACACGGCGTGTCGTCGCTTGGCCGGGATCGATGAGGAATTGTATGCGGAGATCGCTTTTTCCAACAATGGCAGCCCCCACTATACCAACGGCGTGAATCTACCCCATGGTCATGGTCTTTCTCTGGACGCAGAAATCAAACATCAGGCGAAACTTGCAACCCGTTTTCCAGGGTGTTCAGCGCTTGATATCGATTTGTGCGGCCGTGCCGCGGCCACGGATCTCCCCCTTATTTTTGAAAAGGTTTCCAAATACCCGGATATTTGTCTCATGCGAGTTCATGAGCAGGTTGCTCAGGAAAGACTGTCATAACAAACAAGAAAATTTCAAGCCGCACAATTTTGCCTTGCGCCCGGCATATTGCATTGCCTCAAGAGCTCTGCATACGATCTGCATAAGGTCTTGGCCGGATGTTTTTTGGGGATACGCGGAAAGGGAAAAAATGGACTGGATACCAATGGAAAAAACAGGTAGGTGTCCATGTCATGCTAGGCGGTAGGATGCTCTGGATAGGCAGTACAGATCTCAGGCAGACGAGGGGCGCATGCTGATTCGGTGTTGGGGGGCCAGGGGGTCCATCCCTGTTTCCGGGAAGAATTTTGAACGTTACGGGGGGGATTCTCCGTGTATCGAGGTCAGAGATCAGTCTGGAGGCTGTCTGATTATCGATTGCGGTACCGGGATGCGACGTTTGGGCATGCAGCTCATGCAGGAAGGAATCAGTGAATATTCCCTGATCATGACCCATTTTCACTGGGATCATGTTCTGGGATTTCCTTTTTTCAGACCCTTGTACAAACCTTCGACCAAAATAACCCTTTACGGATGGCCCGGTATCCAGGGGAACGTGCAGGAAAAGCTCTTCCATGTCATGGCCCCGCCCCATTTCCCCGTACCTGCCCGTGATATCAGCGCGACAATCGCAGTGATCCCTTGCCAGGAAACCACACTTCAGCTGGGCGGTCTGCATATCGAGACGATTCCTCTTAATCACCCCAACCAGGGGCTCGGATTCAGGATCACGGAGAATGGCAGATCCTTTGTCTTTTTGACCGATAACGAATTGGACGAAACCTATGAGCAGGGTTCATCCTATGAGGATTTCGTTGATTTTTGTCGGGATGCGGACCTTCTCGTGCATGATGGCGAGTATACCCGTGAAGAGTACCGTCTGACCAGGACCTGGGGACATTCCCGATATGTGGATGCCTTGCGATTGGCCGAAGACGCCGGTGCGAAGCGTCTGGGACTGTTTCACCACAATCAGGAACGAACCGATGCCGAAATCGACCGCATTGTTGATGCGTGTCGGAAGATGCTTGCGGACAAGGGTAGTTCCCTGAATTGTTTTGCCGTTGCCCAGGATATGGAGTGGTCCCTGGAATGACCAGGGTACCGTGATCCGGTGGGGAGAAACACTCGTTTGTCAACGTGTCAGCCCGACGTGCGGACTCTTTCAACTCTTATATGTTCGTTTTTCCTTCAGGCCGGAAACACGAGTACCCTCGTCATAATTTATCAATAATCAGCCGAAGATTTCTGGCAAGGGCCTAGCGATAGATTCCCTTGGCAAATTGGGCGGCAAGGGGTTTGTCCCACGCCGTCAATTTGCTGAAAATCGTGTTCAGGTCGATGCCATGCGCCTGACAAAAAGCAGCGAGTGCCTGCCCGTCGGGAAAGGTCTCGATACAGGAAATGGTACCCTGGCAGTGGAGCTGGATGGTTCCATCGGGGTTTTTGGCGATCCGAAAGGTGGTGCTGTGGTCCGTGATCTCAAGAAAAGAGGCCATGGCTGATTCCTCCGTGGATTGTAGCGTTGAAAGAAACGTGTCGAGGGGAATGCCTAATGTACGATTGATTGAAAAATCAAGAAAAAAGGGTTCGCTGGAGGGCGCCACTGGTCGGAGGGCGCGTGGTTTATACAACTCCGGGGTACTGAAAGAAAATGTTCTCGGGCAATTGCCAAACACACGAGAACGTTATATGGGGTGAAGAAATCAAACATATATGGAGGTATTATCATGGCTATTGTTATCGATGTCGATGAATGTCTGGGCTGTGAAACCTGTGTTGAACTGTGCCCCGAGGTTTTCAAAATGGATGATGCGGGCGAAAAGGCGACGGTCATTGATCCCGATTCCACATTGGAGTGTGTGGATGAAGCCATAGACAGTTGTCCGGTAGAGGCCATCTCCAAGGAATAACGATCTGTGTCATGAAGGTGTACAAGAAAGAGGGTCAAAAGCCTTAAGGTTTTTGACCCTCTTGTGATTCATGTACACTGGGGAACAGTGTATGGCGTTACATACAGGTCGTGATGCAGAAAGCTGACTCACGAAACGATGCAGATTTTTGAAGACTTCATTGAAAAATCGGATACAGGGTTGGAGATACCCGATATCCATCCGCTCCGGGAAGATCGGTTCACCGATCGCGAGGAGACCTAAAACAGGCTCCAGACCATTCTTGTGGCCAAAATAAAAAGGAGCAGGGCAAAGCATTTTTTGAGTTTGAGCACGGGCAGGCTATGCGCTGTTCTGGCGCCAAGGGGCGCTATGGCCACGCTGGCCAGGACAATGGTACCCAAGGCGGTCAGATGGATGAAGCCAAGGCAGGAGTCAGGCAGCCCCTCAACCATAAGCCCGTTGAGCAGGTATCCGGTTGCCCCGGCAATGGCTATGGGGAATCCGATGGCCGCAGAGGTGCCGATGGCCTTGTGCATGGTGATGTTGCACCAGGTCAGAAAGGGAACGGAAAGGGTCCCTCCGCCGATACCCACCAGACTGGAAAAGATTCCGATGATTCCGCCTGCAGCGGTCATTCCTGCCGTTTGCGGGAGGTTCCTGTTGGGCTTGGGCTTGATGCCCAAAAGCATCTGGGCTCCCACATAGTACAGGAAACAGGCAAAAAAGATTTTTAAGAAACCGGTTGAAAGCTGGGCCGCGATCCAGGTTCCGAAAAGGGTTCCCCCTATGATTCCCGGGGTGATTCGCAGGACTACGGGCCAGATCACGGCCCCTCGTTTGTGGTGGGCTCTGAGGCTCGATAGGGAGGTGAACAATATGCTGGCCAAAGAAGTACCCAGGGCCAGATGGAGGATATGTTCGTGGGGCAGCCCCTGGCTGGCGAACATGAAGGTGAGGATGGGCACGATGACCAACCCGCCTCCGATCCCCAGAAGACCGGCCAGAAAACCGGCAAAGGCGCCGGTGAGCAGATACATGACAAGGGGGGTGAGCATGGAAGTTCCTTGGGTTGAAGCGTTGCTTGAAAGGTTGCTGTAAACAGGGCGATCGCCCGGAATTTTGTCGGCATCCTCTAAACAAGTGTTAGGGGCTGGTCACGGATCGGTGAGGGTACTCGATCTCCTGGATATGTTCGCCCATGGCCGCGACCGTCTCCCGGACGTTTCCGGATTCAAGGGCATCGACAATGGCGGTATGCCCCTTGATGGACGCCAGCTGGCGCGTGGTCGTCATCAGCGGCGCACAGCGGCTCTCCCTGAGGATGGTGCGCAGGGTGCGCATGACCTGCTCCAGGACCTCGTTGCCCGCCGCCTGTACGAGCAGATCATGGAAACGGGTATCCAGGGCGGTGAATTTTTTGATGTTTCCCACGGCTGGTTGTTGTTTGGCAACAATATCCCGCAACCGTGCGACCTGATCAGGAGCGATTTTCGCGGCAGCCAGTCCGGCGATCTGCGGTTCCAGAAGCGCCCGGATTTCAAAGATCTCGTGAATCCTGGTCATTTTTCGTTCCATCTCTCTGGTCAGGGCCCGGGCGAGGATGGTCGTGTCGTTGGTGGCCACATAGGTTCCGGCTCCCCGGCGGCTTTCAAGAATGCCCCCCTCTTCGAGCTGCCTGATGGCCTCGCGCACGGAATTGCGCGAAACCCCGAGAGATCGGGCCAGGGTGCGTTCCGCAGGCAGGCGAGATCCCGGACCGAGTTCCTTCTCCCGGATCAATTCTCTGATCCGTTCGATGATCTCGGTGTGCAGCTTTTTTGGTGGGCCGGCCAGGAATTCCGGGCACGGGCAGGTATTTTTTTGGCTCATTGGTTGGACCAATATTGGGTTTGTACAGAGGGTGTCAATGATTTTTTCACCGGGCTTTTGGTTGACGTCCGGCCGGGCCAGGGAGAAAAAGACGCGGCGGATCATGGGTCGCACCGCTGTGCGTACGGGCGCAGTGATCCTCGCAGGCGGCAGAGCGGCATCTGCCATGAAAACAGACACGATCGGTAAAGGATGGTGAAGGTGGAAGAGAGATTTTTGATCCTGGCCCGGGAGATGGGCGTCGACAAAGACCGGATCGCCAAGGTCGCCGCATTGCTGGACCAGGGGGCCACGGTTCCGTTCATTGCCCGGTACCGCAAGGAAATGACCGGGTCCCTGGACGAGGTGGCCATCAGCGGGATCAGAGATGGACTGGAACGCCTGACCCAGCTTGATCAGCGACGGGAAGCCGTTCTCGGCTCCCTCAGGGAGCGGGATCTGCTGACCGATGCGCTGCAGAAAAAGATCGCTCACGCCGAGACCCTGAGCGTGCTCGAGGACATCTATCTTCCGTACCGGCCCAAGCGGCGAACCAAGGCGACCATGGCTCGCGAAAAGGGTCTCGCCCCTCTGGCCGTCCTGCTCGCCCGGCAGGAACCCGGAAATGTGGAGGATCTGGCACGACCCTTTGTGAACCCTGAAAAGGGGGTTGCGGACATTTCCCAGGCCCTGGAAGGGGCTGGGTATATCCTGGCCGAGGAAATCAGCGAGGACAGACAATTGCGCGGACGGATGCGTATCTTTTTCGCCGGACATGCCGTGTGTGTCTCCCAGGTCAAAAAGGGCAAAGAAACGGACGGGATCAAATTCAAGGATTATTTCGAGTGGTCGGAAAAGGCGTCAAAGGCCCCGAGCCATCGGCTGCTGGCCATGTTCCGGGGGGAGCGGGAAACCATCCTCAATGTGCATGTCCTGCCGGACGAGGCCCAAGCCATGCAGATGGTCGTCTCCCATGTGGTGAAAAACCGCACCCCGTCGGCCGAAGCGATGGAATCGGCTGGGCGGGATGCCTACAAACGTCTGCTCGCCCCCTCCATGGAGACCGAGCTGCGCGGAGAGCTCAAGAAACGGGCTGACCGTGAGGCCATCTCGGTTTTTGCGGAAAATCTCCGGGAACTTCTCATGGCCCCGCCCCTGGGACAGAAGCGGGTTATGGGGCTCGATCCGGGATTCAGGACAGGGGCCAAACTGGTCTGTCTGGATGAGCAGGGTGGGCTCGTCCACTATGAAACCATCTTTCCCACCCTTGGGGAAACGCAGCGGGTCCAGGCCGCCGAGCGGGTCAGGGTTCTCTGCGCCAGATACCGGATTCAGGCCGTGGCCATCGGCAACGGCACGGCCGGCCGGGAGACCGAGTCCTTTGTCCGTTCCCTGCACCTGGGGGATGATGTGGACGTTGTTCTGGTCAATGAGTCCGGGGCCTCGGTCTATTCGGCCTCGGAAGTTGCCCGGGAGGAATTTCCCCATCATGACGTCACGGTGCGGGGGGCCGTGTCCATCGGACGCAGGCTCATGGACCCTCTGGCCGAACTGGTCAAGATCGATCCCAAGGCCATCGGGGTCGGCCAGTATCAGCATGACGTGGATCAGGCAGAACTCAAAAAGAGTCTGGAGGAGGTGGTGGTTTCCTGCGTCAATCAGGTGGGGGTGGAGGTGAACACGGCCAGCAGGGATTTGTTGACCTATGTTTCAGGTCTCGGCCCCACCCTGGCGGGAAATATCGTGGCTCATCGCGAGGAACACGGTCCGTTCACGACCCGCAAAGAGCTTTTGAAGGTCGCGAGGCTCGGACCCAAGGCCTTTGAACAGGCCGCCGGATTTCTGCGTATCCGCGGGGGCAGACACCCTCTGGACGGGTCGGCCGTGCATCCGGAGAGTTATGTGATTGTGGAAAAAATAGCCGGGGATCTGGGCTGCACGGTCCGAGATCTCATGGACAATCCCGGCCTGCAGAAAAAGGTCCGCATCGAGAACTATGTCTCTGAGATGGTGGGACTGCCCACTCTGCGGGATATCATGGACGAGCTTACAAAGCCCGGCCGCGATCCCCGGGCTGGCTTCAGGCCCTTTGCCTTTGCCGATCATGTCGCCACGATCCAGGATCTGGAGCCGGGCATGCGCCTTCCGGGCATCGTCACCAACGTGACCCGGTTCGGCGCCTTCGTGGACGTGGGCGTCCACCAGGACGGCCTGGTGCACATAAGCCAACTGGCCGACCGGTACGTGAAGGACCCCTCAGAGATTGTGAAGGTGGGGCAACAGGTAGAGGTGATGGTGCTTGACGTGGATGTTGCCAGGAAAAGAATTTCTTTGTCGATGAAGGCGGCGGGGTGACCTGGTTGACGGTTTTGTGGGGTGACCGGATTGACTTTGTTGACACGATTGACGGCGGAGGGCTTGTCGTCAACCCGGTCAATCAGGTCAACAAGGTCATTTCTCGTCAATCGGCCGGCTTCCCTTGCAGTCGGGGTATGCCGAACATCCCCAGAAAGGTCCCCTTGCCGAGGTTCTTGGGCGCATAGGCTTGCCGCACAAGGGGCAATCCGGGGATGGCGGCCTGTGCTTGTCCCTCGCCTCAATCCACGCCCCAGCGTCAACAATGTCAACCCGGTCAATACTGTCATCCCCAACCCAAGGTACCCATTATGCCCCAACCCACCTATGACGTCATTGCCTGTCGCGGCAGCGAACCCGATGGCTGCCCCAACGGCCTGGAACTTTCCCGCGGTTTTGCCGACGACGTGACCCGGACCATCGAAACCTCCGGCTGGCCTGAATTCCTGCGGAAAAATGTCAAAGGCAGGATCGGCCATCATCATCGGTTTCGGGCGAGTATCGCAGCCTGCGCCAATGGGTGCTCCCGGCCGCACATCGTGGATATCGGATTCATTGCGGCCGAGTATCCGGTTGTCATTTCCGAATTGTGCATCGGATGCGGTAAATGTGTGCGCAGTTGTCCGGATCAGGCCATTTCACCTGACGGGGACGCGGTTCGTATCGCCGGGGATCTGTGTCTTGGCTGCGGCAAGTGCATCCGGGTCTGCGAACAGTCCGCACTCGTGCCCCTGTCCTGCGGATTCCGCGTTGTTGTCGGGGGAAAATTGGGAAGACGCCCGCGATTGGGTCAGGAATTGCCGGGTGTCTTTTCCCGGAAAGAGGCTTTGGGGGTATTGGTCAATGTCTTGCGCTTCACCATGGACAACTATGCCCATGGCCGGAATGTGGGGACGATCGTGGAGAAGATCGGAGAGGGCATGCTGCAACGAGACGGGTTTGTCATCTGAACATGCAAACGTATCTGGTTCTCGCAATGAGCAGACAAAAAAACTGAAGGCCCTTGGGTCTTCAGTTTTTTTTGTCTGAAACTGAAATTTCAGATGGTTATTGATCTGACGTTTCTTTTTTGGGCGGTATATCCGCTCCACAATGTGCGCAGCGCACTGGTTGATTTTTTTTGTCCACAGGTACGATCTGGCTGTGACCGCATTTCGGGCAGGTTCGTTTAAGCCCCCTGAGGGCTCCGAGGATGGAGGAAATGAGGTACGGGTTCATAATCCACTCTGTTGACGTTTATAAAACGAGGCATGGATTTGCTTCACAGCCCAGGGTCAGGATTTCAGAAAGCCCTTTCCCAGGTTGAATCCCTGTCCCAAAAAGTCGCCGATCCGATGATAGGCCCTGGTTCCCGGATTGAAGACAAAGGGATTGACCTGGGTAATGTCCGGCACATCCTTGGCATTGATCACCTCGGGTTCGGCCTTGATGTCCTTGATTTCGCCCACGAACTGGGTGTGTGCTCCGAGATCGTGAACTGCCACCACCGCGCATTCAATGATCAAGGGAAATTCATCGATATAGGGTGCATCGACCATCTCTCCCTTGACAGGGGTCATCCCTGTCTTTTGAAATTTATCCTCTGTTTTTCCCGAAGCCATACCGAAATAATCGATAATCCCGGCCTGCTCACAGGAGCCGATATTAACGGTGAACGCCTTGCGTTCCATGATTCCGGCAAAGCTGTGTCGCTGGGGCTGGATGGATACAGCCAGGCAGGGGGGATTGGAGCAGCATACCCCGCACCAGGCTGCGGTCATTGCGTTGGGTCTGCCGTCCTGGTCATAACTGCCGATAACCCAGACCGGGGTGGGCTGGGCCAGTATCTTGGGGCCGAGAGATGTTTTCATGCGATTCTCCTTCAGGCTTGATGTGAACATCAAGCCTATTGCGGACCAGAGGAATTTTCAAGGAAAAAACATTTTGAGGTGTCTCAGAGTGACTGATTGATCACCCGCACGGACCGTTTCAGGTATGTATAACGATCCGTGCGGGTGATGAAGAAAAGCAAACAAGGGAGCAGGTGGAGTCTTCAGGTTGCCAGAGAGGAGAGATCCACATCTTGAATATTCTGGCCGATGAAGACCAGAAAGCGATCCGGGCCGATATTTTCTGGGGCCGGTTCAATGGAGTAGACGCCGGGAGAGTATTGAAAGACGACCGGGCCGGGCTCGTCTTTTAGTTCGATGACCCCTTTGGCCCGCAGCAGGGAGGGCTGGATGCTCTTGAATGTCTCCAGTAGGGCCTGGGTGGAAAACGGGGCGGAACAGGTCAGCAGCCGGGTTCCGATATGGTCGGCGAGATGGGTCACCGTGAGGTCGGGAAGAAGGTGTCTGGTGTCCAGCCTGGGGGCCATTTCATGGAGGTTGATCCCGTACAGTCGGGTGGCCCGGATGTTTCCGTGGGTGGTCCTGTGCACGCAGGCCGTGGGATTGAGCGAGGTGATCCGGGATTCGAGTCTGGAGAGATCCTCGTCGTTGATCAGGTCGCATTTGTTGAGCAGGATGGTATCGGCCAGGCGGATCTGACTCCGGGCCACCTCGAACTCGTTCAGCTGGGTCAGGGCTCCGGCGGCATCCACCACCGTGGTGATCGATCCGAATTCGAGGATGTCCTCCAGATCGTCCACTTCCTGGAGCAGGTTCGCGGGATTGGCCAGCCCGGTGGTTTCCAGGACAATGAAATCCGGATCGAACCGGTCCAGAATGCCCTGGACCGCCGCCCTGAGATTCCCGGCCAGGGTGCAGCAGACACATCCCTCGTCCATCTCGGTGACCGCGTAGTTGTTGCCGAGAATTTTTCCGTCCAGTCCCTTTTCTCCGATCTCGTTCTGGACCACGGCCACAAAACAATTGGCATTGGTCTGGTCTTCGATGAACCGGTCCAAAAAACTGGTTTTTCCCGAGCCCAGAAATCCGGTCAGAATGATCAATCGGGGTTTTGAGGTGCGAGAGTCCCTGTTGCGAATGGTTGCGGAGGTGTCCCGGTCGCCGGCTTCCCACCAGGGTTCGTGTGCATATTCCTCGGGAAGGGGGTCGGGGTGATGCCATGTCACCCTGCAGGGGATCTGCGTGTCCGGTTGCACGAAGGAGGTCCCGCTGGTGTCGAATCCCAGTGTCAGATGGATCTCCCGGCCATCCCGGAAGGGTTTTTCCACCACGTTTGTATCCCGGTCATAGATGATTTCGAACCCGGCCATGGAGTGTTCGTTCAGAAAATCCGGCCGTGCTTTTTGGGTGAAGGCAAAGGAGCTCGCCAATACCCTGAAAAAGGGCATGGCGGTTTCAAAGCCCGGCAGATCCTGGTCGGCCTGTCCCGGCTTGACGATCCATTGCGCATCAGGCCCCTTATTTGTGGCTATCCCGTCCTGGGCGATGGTCCGCATGGTCTGCTGGGCGGTGAGACAGAGTGTCCGGGCGAGGGATGCGGGGTCGATCCGGATGTGTACCTGTCCGATGGTGAAGAGTTCCTTCATCTCCGGGTCCAGGGAAAATCGGCGGACCCGGTCGAGGAAGTCGTCTTGAAAGGCTAAAAGCCCGGCCTGTACGGAAAAGGATTCCACCAGGGATTCCTCGGGGTCCGGGAAATAGCAGATCGCAAACAGGGCGCCCAGGTCTCCCTTTTTCTCCAGATTGATCCCGTAGACCCCGGGCGTGCCGGTGATCTTCGCGGTCAGGGCCAGGCGGGAAAGATCAGGGGATACGATTTCCTGGACACCGCGCCACCCGAGCTCGTGCCGGGTGGTCGGATTGAAATTGGAACGGACCATCACAGCGCGCAGCAGTTCGGCCGCGCCGTGGTCAACGTCGTTGCAGGCACTCGGTGGTATGAGATGATGGAGTTTGGCCATCATGCAGTCTCTCCTGGCTGGGGGAAAGCAAGCGGGCATGAAAGAGCATGTTGCAGGGATTCGGAGATCCCCTTTTCGGCCGGGGGCTTTCAGATTCGAAAGCCCCCGGCCTGGGGAGGGAGGATGGGCTATCCGAAGGTGATGGTATCTCCGTTGCCCAGATAGGCCTTGTCCTGGGAACGGAAGCGGGCCGTGCCCTTGATGACCGGATACCCGGCGTTGATGAACTTCTTGGCGCAGAGCACCCCGGTGCAATGGTTGCAGCCGATGCGTTGGAAACCGTAATCTCCCAAGGAGATGACCAGATCGTCGTACTTGGGATCCCAGTCCTCAAATGGCGAGATGTGCAGTCCGCCGTAGATCCCGTAAAGCTGATCGTTCTCGTAGGCGATCTCCTTGTACGCGGTGTCGGCAAACTGGATGATCCCTTGGTGGCAGCATCCGGTCACCGAGACGAGACCCTTGTCCTTGACGTTGAAGTACAAAGACTGTTCCCCGTAAACCCGGCAGATGATCGGTACCGGGAAGACGTAACTGGCCATTCCCGGGATGTGTTTGCGCAGGCCGTTTTTGACCTCGATCACCTTGCCCTTGTGCCCGGCGTCCTTGAGGTATTGCAGACCCTCGGGATAAAATCCCTCGGGAATATAGATGGTTATCTCCGGATCGTATTTCAGGGTGACCGGAAGCCCCCAATAGTGGTCAAAATGCTCATGGGAGATGAATAAGGCCTCAATTTCCTTGTTGGCCAGCATCTTGTCGATGCCCTCGCGCTTGAAACACTCGTGGGTCCAGCTATAGGACCAGCCGGTGTCCAGAAGAAATTTACGCTTGTTCCCGTCCATTTCTTCCACTTCAAGCAGGGCCGCATAGCCCCCTGCGTTTTCCGGATGCACGGCATTGGCCTGGGCGATTTCCCATGCCTCGTCCACCCGGTCGGGCAGAAGGTGTTTGATCTTGGCGATTCCTTTTTCGTAACTCCCTTTACCCAGCCCCTTGCCGTTTCCAAAGGGAGGCCAGTTGTAGTCATACTGGTTGACCAGAAGGCCGCCAGCGCCCTTGATGTCCCCAACAAGATCGCCGTTGTTGAACCAGCTGGTTTCCGAGATATTGGTCACCTTGACGGATTTGCAGACCCCGATATCCTGGAGTTTACGTTTGGTCTTGGCAAAATGCTTCTTGCGCAGGGGGGAATAGGAATACAATCCCATGACCCCAAGGACACCGACTCCCACACCGGTCGCCGCTCCCTTGAGGAAATCGCGTCGCTTCATATCGTTAGACATAGTTGCTCCTCTATTGTTGCGGTTATTTGGTCGGAATGATGTTCAGGACCTCATAAATAGCCGGAAGGCCCCAGATGGTCACAAAATAGAACAGAATGCCGCAGACAACTCCGGTACCCAGACCAACGCCGAACCGGGGCGTAAACCGGACCGCATCGATCTGTTCCTGATGGGCCTTGTGGTCGGCCGCGATCTCTGTTTCGGTTTTTGGGACCATTTTCCAGCCCGGCCAATTGTCCATGAACCAGTGGTGAACCAGCCAGATATTGATCAGCCAGATCATGGGGATCATGGGAAACTGCTGGGGATGGGAGAATCCCTTCTGGGTTCCCAGAAAGAGATGGGAAGTCCGGTAATAGATGATGTACAGGGCAACCGAACCGGCAAGGCAGATGGCCGTTCTGATGAATACGTTTACCGGCATGCTGAATTTTTTCGGCCAGTTGTTGCAATAGAAGGTCAGGAACAGGGCTGGGACCAGGAAGAAGATGGCCATCTCGCCGACGTGCAGCCAGCGCCAGTCAGGAGCGAAATCCCGACGGGTGCCGCGGATGGCTTCACCCCAGGTCAGTTCCTGGGCGAAGTACAAAAAGAAGTGCATGCACAGGGCGATGGCGATGATTCCGAAAAACGCGGTCAGCCGACGGGTCCAGTCGCTTTTGATCAGGTTGAAGGGGTAGCGCTCCCAGATGGTTTCCACCAGCCAGACGACCACGGTACAACACATGATCCAGGAGATATGGAAGTTCCCGGACACGGTATTGGCGAAGTCCTGCCAGTAAGGGGGAGCAATGGACGTGAAATACTGCCATGGGTGGTAGAGAATACCCATATGCGAATGCATGGTCACGAAATAGACGATGGTGGATAGAAAAAAGGTTGCAATGAGGATGGAAAATCCCTTGGCCGGTTGTTTGAGACCCTGCCAGGGCGCGTTTTCCATGGCCACGACCCAGGCTGGTGAAAGCCAGGAGGCAATGGCCGCGAACATGAGGATGGCCAGGGAGGCATACTCCACGGCAAAGAAACTGGTCACCCCGTCAAGTTTTTCCAATTGTTCCGGATTGAAATAGGCCAGGCCGTAATTGCCTAAAATGCCTTCGAAAAAGCCTTTGATCAGCACGACCATGATAACCACTGAGACGGCCGTGAGTACCGCTCCCTTGATAAGCGGGTGGGTTGTGTTCAGCCACTGCCGTTTGAACGGCCAGTAGCCGAAGATGTATACCATCCAGATGAGCATGATCAGCCACCATCGGCAATACATGTAGCCGACATACGGGGTGTACATGCGCATGAGCCCCCTGGGATCCTGAAAGATCCACCAGGTTGCGTAGAAAACCGCCAGTGTCAGCAACAGGCTGACCAGCGCGGGCACGGGACCGGCCCATCGCTTGACAAGTTTTCTTTCCTCAAGATAATTTTCGCCATACCTCTCCATAAATCCTCCTTGAACGGGTTGGGGTTTGTGGTCTGGCTACCTTGGACGGGATGTGCCGCGGCCAAACGTTACATCCCGTCCATCCTTCATGGGTATAAAGAGTCTTTCGACGTCTTTTTTCAGTTGGTTCTTTCCTCTGTTCTCCTACCCCTTTTCCCCTGCTGCAGTCTGCATCTGTGTCTGAAGGGCCCTGGCAATGGATTCCTTGTCTTCGGGATCGAGTCCCAGCCGATCCGCTTCCATGGCCAGAAGTTCCGGCGAAAGATCTGCAAGAATGCTCGGTCCGGCATTTGAAGCGGCCTCGTGTTCTTCGTCTGGCAGTGATGCCTCGAGCACTCCGTGCAGTCCCTGCAGTGTTTTTTTCAGCCCAGTGCGAAAGAAGGCCCGTCTGCCGGCATCGTGTCCTTTCATGAGAGCCCCTTGGGACACAGGGTCGAAGAGATCCGATTCCACACGGAAAAGTCTTCTCTGTTTTCCATGATTCTGCAGATATTCAGGATATGTTCCTGGGTGATGCGGATGATGTTCGCCTCGTTTTTGTCGCGCAATGCCTGAAGAATATTTACATGGCCGGCAAAGACGTCATCCCTGATCCTGCGATCCGTATCGAAAAAATGATCGGTCAGTATGGAGTCGATGTGCAGCATCTGTTCGACCTGTCTGACCAGGAAGGAATTGGAGGTGGCCATGGTGATGATCCGGAAGAAACGGGTGATCTCCGCCCAAACCCGTTCGTGATTGTGGGCGTACATGCCCTGGCTGAGGGTGATATTGCAGATCTGGAGTTCCTTGATCTGCGCCGGGGTGATGGACTGCATGCCTTTTTTCACGATGATCGGCAGAAAGATGAACATGGCCTCCAATTGTTCGGCCACGACCTGATGGGGGCTCGTGGATTGTCCGGAGAGGGTTCCGGCCAGCCGGGTTCGCAGATAGGTTCCGCTTCCCGGTTTGATGGTCACCAGTCCCTGGGCTTCAAGAGATCGAAGAAGTCCCCTGAGGGTGTTGCGACTGATGTGCATTCTGTCGGCCAGGTTCCGCTCGGCGGGCAACCGATCCCCGGTTTTGAGATTGTTTTCGAGAACCACTATCTCGAGCTCCTTGAGAAGTTCTGCACGACTTTCCACGAATCACCTTGAATGTTTGTTTCTCTGTTTTGGTAAACCAATATCTGTAGATATTATCTTGATGCAACAAAAAAGCGATGCCACGTATAAAATTGTACCAATTGAATAAAATTGTCGATCCAAATTGATTTTTGGTAGAACCAAAATGGACTTTTTAGCATGTTGATGAAGGAACGGAAAGGGGAGTTAAAGATTTGGGGACCTTTGGCTCCATGGGTTCAAGGATCGAAACCTAAAGCGCAAGTCGGGAAGAAAAAGCAGGGGAGGAAAGGACGATGGCGGGCATGTTTTAGGGCCGGAATCAGTCTCTCAGGGACCTTCGCCAGGACTTGATGGCCTCGTTCAGGGGGGTGAAGAGATCGTCAAAGTCTTCGGTTGTGGAACCTGTGAAGGCTCCCGGGGTTCGTGAGCAAAGAATGAGAACGGTGCGCAGGGCCTTGCGGCTGTGAAAAGGGCGGGCAAAGTAGGACCGGATGCCCTGGGGAACGAACAGGGCCCAGTCAATGGGCTTGATGCTTTCCTGGGTGTCATCCACGGTCAGGTGGTCGAGGCTGAAATGGTTGATGTCCTCGGCAATGGTTCCCTTGTAGGCAAACTTGGCCCCGTTTTCGATATCGAGAGAGGGGGTGCCGGCCGCATAGACATAGACCTTGTTTTTTTTGACATGCACATCGGAAAACATGACTGCGTCGAATCGCCCGGCAACAAGGGGAGAGAAGAGGACTGTCTCCAGAATGGTGGCGATGTCTCGTGGCGGCTGCTCCAGGCAGCGGGCCAGTTCATCGCGCAGGGATCTATCCCGGGGAAGTGTTGGATGTGGCTTCGGTGGGGTCGTGACCTGGGGATTGATAAAGGAAATGCGCAAGAGGGAACGGTTGCCGTAGACCAGATAGCGAACAATGGTCTCTGCGGTAAAGATTCTGCGTTTTCCATGCTGATAGAAATCGAGTTTTCCCGACCACCTTCTGTCCAGGGGGATCTGATCGAGCATGGTCGATACGGCTGTGCGCATGGATTCCCTGTAAAGATCGTCGAAAGTGAGCTTTTCCAGATCCTCCTTGCCTGATCTGAAGAGATCGCACACGGTCGTGTTGGCGTGCAGCACGCAGCGGGTTTCGAAGTCCAGAAGCAGGGTCGGGTTGTCGATATCGTCCACGAGAAGCTGCAGATTGATATCCTTGTCCACGATACTTTTGATCATCTCCACCGTGTCGCTGATGTTGAGCAAAAATCCGTAATAGTAGCGCGGGTCCCACGAATTGGTCGCCCCGGTCAGCTTGAGCCAGATGGTTCGATGATCCTCGGCACGGACCCTGAAAACCGTGGCCGCAGTCTTGCCCTGTTTGACCGCCTCCATGAATGCGTTGATCAGGTATTCGTCCTCGGACAGAACCACCTCCTGCCGGTAGCGGATGTTTTTAAGCAGCAACTTGCCGTCCAATCCCTGGGAAACAATATAGTTGTTGTTCAAAAATTCGATCCGGGACTTGGCGATCTCGATCCTCCAGAGCAGAGCCGGGAAGTCGTTGACAAAGCTCAGGAGGTCTTCGACGGACATGTCAGCCGTGGCCAGGCCGGCAACAAGATTGTGCGGGTCGTTTTCGTTCATCACAAGAAAAGGGTCATGGGTGGGGACGATCCGAAATGTTCGGAAGTATCCATATGTTAACACTGTCAGGTCATGCTCTATCTTAAAGAATACCGCTGTGAAGGGATGTCGTCAATCTATGTCCGTTAACATTGCGTAACCGTGTCTTGCCCTTGCCTGGACAAGGGATTAGGAGGGCCTGCGTATGCGAGATTGTTCGTAAGAAACCATTCACGGAGAGACCATGTTTTTTGATGCGTATCAGGGTTCGGTTTTGGCCATCGCCCACCGGGGCGCTCGTTCCCTGGCCCCTGAAAACACACTGGCTGCTGCAGAAAAGGCTCGGGAAGCGGATGCCTATGCCTGGGAAATGGATGTTCAGATGAGCCGTGACGGCCATCTGGTCATCACCCACGATGCAACCCTGGGGAGGGTGACCGACGTGGCCAGCCGGACGGAGTTTGCCTTTCGCAAACCCTGGCGTGTGGCGGATTTCACCCTTGAGGAACTCAGGTCCCTTGATTTTGGTTCTTTTTTTGCGACCGAGGATCCCTTCGGGCAGATAGATGCGGGAACTGTCTCTTGTGTGCAGGCAGAAGCATTCCGGGGAACCACCCTGCCAACCCTTGAAGAGGGGCTTCGGTTCACCCGGGATCACGGGTTTCGGATCAATGTCGAGATCAAGGGCCTCGAAGGCACGCCTGGTCATGGCATCGTTGTGCAACGGGCCGTGGAGATGATCGAGGGATTCGATCTTGTGGAACAGACGCTCATCTCCTCGTTTTGTTTCGATTATCTGCGCCAGGTCAAAAGGCTTCAGCCCGCCCTGCCCCTGGCCGCCCTGATGGAGGCGGACAATATGGGGCCCAAAGATATTCTTGAAACCCTCATGGAATTGGGGGTTCAGGCCTGGCATCCTGACAAGGAGATCCTCAAGCCCGAAGATCTTCGGCGGATCCTGGATGCGGGAATCTATGTGAACGTTTACACGGTCAACGATCCTCGCGAGATGCGTTTACTGGTGCTTCAGGGGGTGAGCGGACTGATCACGGATTTTCCCCAATTGGTCGGGCCGGTGCGGTGATTGGTGCCAGAATCATGCGATTTTATAGACAAAGGGAGGACTTTTTCAGGTCCTCCCTTTGTCTATGAGATAGAGTGAAAACCCATTGTCCTACTGGTTTTTCCGGGATTTCATGGCCACGCCGATCAGGATGAGCACCAGCAAAAAGAAAATGAACCACAGTCCGTTGTCGCCGGCTTCATCAACATGCTCGGGTGTGGCCTGGGCCTCCACTTCCTGGGCCTGCCGTTCGACCGTGTCCAATGCTTCCTGCTGGTTGGTGGTTTCCTGGATGGTTGTTTCAGCCTCTTCGGGTTCTGTCTGCCCGGCTTGCTCTGTATCTGCTGCCACGGCGTGATCTTCTTCTGCCCGGACGGCTTTTTCCGTGGTGACCTGTTTTTCAATTTCTGTCTGGGCAGGGGTTGCGCTCTCCTGGACAGGGGCAGGTTGTTGGGCAGGTTGTGCGCTCTCCTGCGAGGTTTTCTCCACACCATGGGACCCCGTTGCAGGCCCTGCAGCGGCCAGAATGGCTGCCTGATCGGGATGGGTGCCCAGCCAGACGATTTTTCCGGTGCCGATATCGTAGAGAGCCCCTTCGACCCGCAGGGTGCCTGCATTGATACGGGACCGCGTGGCGGCGCTGTTCATAAGCAGATCATTGATTCCCTGCCAGACATTGTTGATCACTGCGGCCGTCACCAGGGCGTCGCCTGTGAGTTGCGGGTTTTCTTTTTTGGTCTTGTTGACGGCCGGAATGATGTTGTCCACCAGCTGGGGAATGGATCCGTGTACTGGTTCGCCATGGACGACCGCGGTCACGGCACCGCAATGGGTATGACCCAGTACGAGCATGAGCGGCGTTTCCAGGTGGTCGACTCCGTACTCCACGGATCCGATCTCATCGACGTCGAGAACATTTCCGGCCACCTTGATGACAAAGAGATCTCCCACTCCCTGGTCAAAGAGAATCTCCACGGGAACCCGGGAATCGGAGCATGCAATGACCGTGGCGAAAGGATGTTGTCCCTTGGAAGTGGTCAAGTCGCGCCGTTGGCGATCCTGGTTGGGATGCACGGCATGGCCGGTGGCAAAGCGATCGTTTCCGGCCTTGAGCTGCGTCACGGATTCGTCGGGAGTGAACATGCGCTTGGCCGGGGTGGTCGCTGCCCATAAGGTGGTGCTCAAGAATAAAAGAACGGTCACGATACCCAGGGTTGTAGTCAGTGGTTTCATAGTCATCTCCTTTTGGTTGTATGGTCGGGTCAATATTGGATCATAGTTGAGAGACGCATGCAGTTTTGAGCATTATCCATTCGCAAAGACAGAGGCAAGTCTTTTTGCTCAAGCCCGGCAGGGTGTAGAGTATCTACCTGTTTTTTTGAAGATAAGGTATTTCAAACGGATCTGTGATAATTCATGGAACGAGCATCGAATTGTCATCTCCACGAGACTTTTTTATGAAAGAAAACAGAGCAGTCTGCAAGGATTTCAATTTGAAACAGCTTGAGCCTCCATCGAGGATGATTTCAATCGGTATTCGATAAAAAACAATATTTTTTATTCGGGATAGAGCCTACCCCATGGACCATCTCGGGACTATCCGGTAACGATGTGTCACAAACACAATGATACTCCAGGGAGTTGATCATGAAAACGAAGATAGTTGCCACACTGGGCCCTGCCTCCTCGAAGTATGCGACCATGAAGTCCATGGTTCAGGGCGGGGTCAGAATTTTCAGACTCAATTTTTCCCATGCCGATGCCGCGTCGTTTGCGCCCACGGTAAAGATGATCCGGGAGATTGAAAACGAATTGGACATTCCTCTGACCGCCATGGGGGATCTGTGCGGTCCCAAGATCCGGATCGGCGAAATCCCGGGAAGTCCTCTGGAAATTCACAAGAAGGGGATTGTCTGTCTGGGTCTCTCCGAGTTCAGGGACAAGGCCCAAGAATATCCGTTTTTGCCGCTGAATTTTCCCGAACTGCTCCACGGACTTGATGTGGGGATGCCGGTTTCCTTGAGTGACGGACTGCTCACCTTTACCATTACCCGGGTGATCGAAAGAGATAAATGTTTTCTCCTTGAAGCCCACAACGGCGGGCTTCTTACCTCGAACAAGGGGATCTGTTTTCCGGGCAAGGAACACGCCATCTCCGCCATTACCGACAAGGACCGCAAGGATCTGGACGAGGGATTGGAGATCGGATTGGACGCCGTGGCAGTCTCCTTTGTCCAGACCAAGGCCGATATCGTGGACGCCAAGTCACTCATTGCCCGTCATGGGACCTGGATTCCGGTGGTCGCCAAATTGGAACGCAAAAACGCCATCGACAACCTCGAATCCATTGTGGGACTGGCCGATGTGATCATGGTCGCCCGGGGGGATCTGGGCCTTGAATGTCCTTTGGCTGCCCTGCCGGTTATCCAGAACAAGATCATCCGGGCCTGTCGTCATGCTCAGAAGGCATCCATCGTGGCCACGCAGATGCTTCTTTCCATGGTCAAAAATCCCATCCCCACCCGGGCCGAGGCGACTGACGTGGGCAATGCCATCATGGACGGGGCGGATTGCGTCATGCTCTCCGAGGAGACCGCCATCGGATCCTACCCGGTGGATGCGGTGAACATCATCCAGGATATCGCGGCCGAATGCGAGCCCTATTATCTGGAGCGGATCAAGGGCCCTTATGCGCCCAAGCCGGAAAAGAATCCGCCCAAGTATCTGGCCTATGCGGCCTGTCTCCTGGCGGACAATACCGATGCGGCATCCATTGTCAGCCATTCGACCACCGGGGGTACGGCACGGTATCTTTCGAGCCGCCGTCCGGTGCAGGATATCGATGCCTTGACCTCTGATCCCTCGGTGATGCGGGGGATGAATTTTTTCTGGGGAGTGCGCCCCCATCTCGTGGATACCTCCATCAAGGCCCATGTCCAGCGGGCCGAGCGATTCATCGAGACCGCGCCCCATTTGAAACGCGGGGACAAACTGGTCATCACCTCGGGCGAGGCCACCCCTGGTCAGAAAAAGATCCAGACCAACGAAATCAAGGTGTATGTGAAGTAAATCGGACTCCAACCCGGGTCGAGGTGCTCAGGACCGACTTGTTTTATGGCCGGCCCACCCGTTGTGTCCGGTTTGAGACGTGGTGTCCCCGGCAGGTGTTGCATACACAACGCGGACCTCTCTTCGGAAAGGTCCGCGTTGTTGCGCGAATCATATAGCGACAAGGAAGTATCCATGGAACCGGAAGAGAGACGGTGTTGTCAATGCGGGCGATCATGTCCGCAAAAAGATTGCAAGACAGTGGACGGACAGGTCATCTGCCATGAATGCCTGTTCGGCACGACAAAAGGGCTGCGTTTTTATCCCATCGGTGTGGTGGAAAACGAACAACGCAAAAAGGGAACCTTCGGGCTGGATAAAAAAGGGGTCTCCCGACTCGTTCTGTCTCCCGGAATGGTCCGGTTCATGAACAGGGTCGAGGAGGAATCCCATTTGACCGTGGTCTGGTACACCCATGATCCGGGTCCGCTGGTGACCACGTTTCCCCGCCGGTGGGACGGCAAAGAGGTCGGTCCCTTTGCCGCGCGGACCCCCAATCGGCCCAACGGGATCGCCATCACCGAGGTAGAGGTCCTCGCCCGGGAAAATAACGTCATTCATGTCAGGGGATTGGACGCCATCGACGGCACCCCGATCCTGGACATCAAGGCCAGCATGGAGAGTCTGCGCAGAACCCCGAAGAAACCCCTGAGGGACGACGAATGAGCAAAAAGAGTCCCGTGCAGACCGAAGCCCCCTCCTCCCGGCGTGTCCTGACCATTGCCGGAGGGCATTTTGTTCATGACGTCTATTCCAGTTTTCTGGCCCCGTTTCTTCCCCTGATCATTGCCCGGTCCTCCATCTCCATGACCCTGGCGGGTCTTTTGACCGTGTTCTTCAGGTCAAGTTCCCTGATCAATCCCTTTCTGGGCATTCTGGCCGATCGCAGGGATCTGCGGATTGTCTTTGCCGGCGCTCCGGCGGTCACGGCCGTACTCATGTCGAGCCTGGGGCTGGCCACGAGCTATCCGATCCTCTGTCTCATGCTCCTGGTGGCCGGGGTGAGCGCCTCCATGTATCATGTGCTCGGTCCTGTGTTCGTGGCCCGATTCTCCGGAGACAGGATCGGCCGGGGCATGAGCGTGTGGATGGTTGCCGGGGAGCTCGGCAGGACTGTCGGTCCGATGGTTGCGGCCGGAGCCGTATCCATACTCGGATTCGAAGGGGTCTGGGGCATAGCGATCTTTGGAATTCTCGCCTCTGTTCTTTTGTACCGCCAGATCCGTGATGTCTCCCCTGTTGTCCAGGAGCACGACCACAAGGTTTCGGTTGCAGCCACCTGGAAGGAACTGCGGTTCGTCATGCTGCCCATGGCCGGGCTGCTGGCGGCACGGGGTTTTCTGACCGGCACCCTGGCCGGATTTCTGCCCACCTATATGGTCATGGGCAAGGGGCACAGCCTGCTCATGGGCGGCATGGCCCTGGCCCTGTTCGAATTGGTGGGCACGGCAGGATCGTTTGCGGGCGGGTCGATCAGCGATCACATCGGCCGCAAGAAGGTGCTCTATGTCGGCATGGTTCTTGGTCCGGCCTCGCTGCTCATGTTTGTCCACGCCAGCGGATGGACGGTGATTCCCTGTCTCGTGAGCATCGGGATCTTTGTTTTTGCCTGCTCACCGGTTCTTTTGGCAATCGTTCAGGATCATGCCGGAAAAAACCGGGGTGCGGCCAACGGATTGTACATGGGGCTCAACTTCGGGATCACCTCCCTGATCCTGCTTTTGGTCGGCTGGGGTGTGGATCGGTTCGGGTTTGCCGCCACCCTTTCCGGGTGCGCCGTGATTTCGCTGCTCAGTCTGCCATGTATACGGGCCCTGCCGGAGAGAAGAGAGAATGGAGACGGGAGTAACGGAGACGGGAGACAGGAGACAGGAGACAGATGACTCGACAGACACACGGACGGACACGGATGCACACGGACGGACACGGACATGCACTGACGGGCACGGACGGGTAATCGCGTGTTTGTTTGGGGGTTTCAAGGGAACGGTTTCGGTAATTGTCAATTGAGTTGTCGCCTTTTCTGCGCACTGCGCACTGTGTACTGCCCACTACCTGCTACTGCCTGCTGCATCATCTGTCCTCTCCATCATATTCCTTTTTTTCCGGCCAGAGGGCGGTGAGCACGTCCTCGGTCAACTCTTCGATGGATCGTTCCGCCTGCAGGGTGTGGGCAGCGACCATCATGTACAGGGGTTCGCGTTCCCAGAGCAGTTCGCTCATTTCGTCCTGCAGGGGGTTGTCCCCAAAGGGCGGGCGCTGGGTTGTGGAACCGCTATCCTGTTCGATCCGCCGGGCCAGAAGCGGGGGGTTGCCCATGAGATAGAAGCTGGTTCCGTTTTGATGGAGAAGATCGCGGTTGGCCGGCGAGAGCACGATCCCGCCTCCGGTGGCCACGATCTGCCCCCTTTTCGAGCATATTTTTTCAAGAACTGCTGATTCCCGCTTTCTGAAGCCCTCCCATCCCTCTTCTTCCACGATTTCCCGGATGTTCTTTCCTGCCTTTTCTTCCACGAGCCTGTCCGTATCCGCAAAGGGCGCGTCCAATGTTTCGGCAACCTGCTTTGCCAGGGTCGTCTTGCCGCTTCCCCGCAGGCCGACAAAAAAAACGTTTGAGGTTGCCAGATCAAAGACAACGTGTTCGGTTTTGCCAAAGGTCATGGTTTCATCGGGATTTTCAACATCAATTTTTTTGCAGATAAAAGATTTCATAGAGTCTCCGTGTGTGTCAGATTCATTGGAAAAAAACAGGATCATCTCCTTGCGACAGGAAAATGCCTTCCACTGCTTTACAATATTTTTTTTCAGGCTTACGCTCCCCCTATTTTCAAGGTCCTGTCACAACCCGGTCCTTGTATAATCAGGGATAAATGGGTGCAAGGATGATTATGGACACGTTTTTTGACCACAAGGAGGAACGAGGTCTGCGCAGGTCATGCGCGACAAGGAGGTGCAGTCATGCAAAAAGCGGCCAGGAATCTCGTGGAAAGCATGTTGAAACAGGCAGGGATCACTCCCGGGGGAAATGATCCCTGGGACATCAGGGTCTATGATGACCGGCTCTACAACAGGGTCCTTTGTGAACACAATCTGGGTCTTGGCGAGGCCTATGTGGAGGGATGGTGGGATTGTCCCCGGGTGGATGCCTTTATTTCCCGGGTTCTTGCAGCCGGGGTCAGGGATCGTTTGACCGCCAATATCAAACTCTTTCTCAAGGCCCTGCCCACCTATCTGCTGAACAAACAGACCAAAATCCGGGCCACCAAGGTGGCCAAGGTTCATTACAACCTGGGCAATGATTTGTTTGCCACCTTTCTCGATCCCTACCTTCAGTACAGCTGTGCCTTTTTCAAGGATACGGATGACCTGGACACGGCCCAGCGCGCCAAGATGGATCTCATCTGCAACAAGCTCGAACTTAGGCCAGGTGACCGGGTCCTCGATATCGGCTGCGGCTGGGGAGGTCTGGCCAAATACATGGCTGAAACATACGGATGCCATGTTACAGGGGTGAACATCTCCGACAATCAGATCGATTACGCCCGGTCATTGTGCAAATCCCTTCCCGTTACCATTGTCAAAAAGGACTACCGGGACGTGGAGGGCAGATTCGACAAGATCGTTTCCGTGGGCATGTTCGAACACGTTGGATCAAAAAATTATCAGACTTTCATGCGCAAGACTGCTTCGCTTCTTGATGAGCAGGGGATATTTCTCCTGCACACCATCGGAGGAAACGCCCCCAATGTCCGCTGTGATCCCTGGATCACCACCTACATCTTTCCCAACGGCATGCTCCCGTCCATCGATCAGATCGCCCGGGCTGCGGAAGGGCTCTTTGTTGTGGAGGACTGGCATAACATCGGTCCCTATTATGATCCCACGCTCATGGCATGGCACAAACGGTTCACGGCCAGGTGGGAGAGTCTGCGTCCGACCTATGGTCAGGCCTTCAAACGGATGTGGGAATATTACCTTCTTTCCTGTGCCGGGGCCTTCCGGGTCAGAGATATCCAGGTCTGGCAGATTGTCATGACCAAGCAGGGACGCCGTCAACCTGTCTGCCGGTAGACGACTGTCGGCTCTTTCATGGGGCCTGGTCTCTGTCAAAAACCGGATTGCGGTGTTTATGCGCGGCATGCCTGTTTTTTCATTTTTGGGGAACGGTTGACCTTGTACATTGTCAGACGTACGTTTCATTTGGACTCGGGATGCGTTTTTTTTTTTTTCAACATCCGAACATATAATACCAGCCCTATACCCCACAGGAAATGATGCCATCAACAATCAGATTCGCCCATCGGGTCGAGCAATTGGGTACGGAAACCGCCTTTTCCGTGGCCGCCAGGGCAGCGGCCCATGCGGCCAGAGGCAAGGAGGTCTTTCCCTTTCACCTCGGGGACATGAATCTGCCTACCCCGGAAAATGTCATGGAAGCGGCCTGCAAGGCCATGCACGAGGGCAAGACCGGATACAATCCGAGCTTCGGCATCCCCCAGCTCCGGGAGGCACTGGCCAACGATATCAACCGAACCCATGGAACCGAATACGGCATGGAGAACGTGGCCATCCAGCCCGGGGGCAAGCCGGTCATCGGCAAGTTCCTTCTGGCACTCATGAATCCCGGGGACGAGGTCCTGTATCCCAACCCCGGTTTTCCCATCTATGAATCCATGATCGAGTTTCACGGTGGTGTGGCCAAACCGTACGGGTTTATTCCGGGCACGGAAAATTTCGCCCTGGATCTCGCCGGCCTGGAGGCATCCATCACCGACAGGACGCGGCTGCTCATTGTCAATGACCTGCATAATCCCACGGGCGCGGAATGCGGTCTTGAAGAACACAGACGTCTGGCCGAGCTGGCCGTGAAACATGATCTCATGGTTCTCATCGACGAGGCCTATTTCGATGTCCGCTACGAAGGGGAATCCAGATCCCTGATCAGCCAGCCGGGCATGACCCAGCGCAGCGTGATTTTGTACACCTTTTCCAAGCGGTTCGCCATGACCGGGTGGAGACTGGGTGCTGCCATCGGCCCCAGGGAGATTATCAATATTATAGGTACCCTGAACGTAAATGACGAGTCCTGTTCCAACCATTTCATCCAGTACGGGGCCCTGGAAGGGTTGACCGGGGATCAGACCGGAGTGCGCAACATCCTCGAAACCCTGAAAAAGCGTCGCGACGTGTGTGTGGATCTTTTAAACGACATCCAGGGCGTTTCCTGCTACCGCCCCCAGGTGACCTTCTATCTCTTCCCGGACGTGACCGAGGCCATGGCAGCCAAAGGGATTGACGATTACCAGTGTTTTGCCGACGACATCCTGGAGGCCACCGGGGTGTCCATGTGCACCCGCGCCCACTTCGGCCGGCCCTTGCCCGGAGAGACCAGAAAATATGTCCGTTTCGCCTATTCCGGTATCGATGTTGACCGGATTGAAAAGGGCATGGGCAGGCTCAAGGGGTATCTGGAAGGGTAGATCGGCAGGCAAACCACCACGGGTTCAGCCAAAAACGGCCCGCACATGATACAATGCATGTGCGGGCCGTTTTTGTTTTTTGGATTATGGGGTTGCCATGGAGTCAAGGGGCAGTGAACCGGGCGGGTACGGGGGCCTGGTTTTGAGGATAGAAGCCAGAGAGGAGATGACAAAAAAAATCCAGCCATCGACCAGAATATCTATGGGGAAAAATGTCTCCACCGTCTGAATTTCCGGGTATCGGTATCCCCGGCAGCGTAGGCATCGTGCCATCCCTCGGGAACGGGCATCTCCTTGTACAATGTCCCTCGCCAGGCTTCCAGGAAACAGGGATCCACTTGCATGAACGCTGCCGCACTCATGACTCGGCCTTGTGTTTTTTCGGTGAGACGCTTCAGCCAATCGATACCCCGGTCGCATCTGAGCAGGTGGTGGTCCAGGATGAGGGTGTCCGCGTTCTCGGCCAGGGCGAGGGCATTGTTCCAGGCTGCGGTTTCCTGATCCGGGGTGAGACGGTCGAGGTAGAGGGGTGGACCCGAGGCCATGACGATGTTCGGACGCCAGGAGCGGATGATTTCAATGGGTTCACGGTCCAGAAGCTGGATGTCGGATGCGTGGACAAAGATGCTGGATCCTTCCTGAACCCTTGTCATCATCACACGTCCCTGTTTGCCCTCTCTCGGCCCATGGGGGACGGGCATGGAAAAGCGCAAAGGGCCTGCCCCCAGGCCGGAAGCATTCGGGATTTCGTGACCCACACTGTCTTCCAGGTCCAAACGGCGTTGGAGCATGGTTCCCGGCAGGTTGTTTCTTCCCGGGGCGTGGATCCTGACCCGGGCCAGATCGCCGGCCACGGTGTCGAGGGAAAGCTGGAAGGGATTGGCCCGGCGCAGGGGGATGTGGTCGCCGTGAAAATGGGAGAAGACCACGTCTGTGGCCGTATGAAGATGCTCGATGATTGTTTGTCTGATCCTGGCCCCGAGGGCCACCTGGAAGGGATGGGGGAGAAGTCCGTGCCGCATGTAGCCAAGGGCGATTCCCGGATCGATGAGAATACGTCTGTTTCCGGTCTCGATCAGGCAGGAGAGTCCGCGGACTCCCAGCGATTCGGTGCCCAGGATGGATAGCTTCATGGCAGGTCGTTTGGTGGTGGTGATCCGGATGGGTCCGGAGATGAAGTGACGCCCGAAGGGGGTGCTGAATGGGACTGGTTGTCAAAGCGGTCGCGAATGTGTGGTCGGTGCAACGTCCCTTCTACCTCCATGGTCCTGGGGGAGGATGCGGAACCGTTCACGGTCAGGATACCGGAGAGAATGTCATCTTTGAGGTCATAGCTGCCGGTTCCTGTAATGGTTTTTGTCCGGGTTTGAAGTGTGAGGTTTCGGGTCCTTGCAACTCCCTTTGTCAGTTGAAGCCCGGTGGACAAGGCCAAAAAGGGAAGGATTTTTTCCCGGGGAGAAAATCGCCTGGTCAGAGAGGATGCAGGATTGTCGCGTGGCAGTTGGAATCCGACCAGGGTTCCGTTACGTGCATTCAGGGTTGCCTTGCCGCTCAGGGTTTCGGGATCAGGATACCACGGAACCCCCTGCCAGGTCAGATCCATGAAAATGTTCATGGAGCCGAGCAGAACGGTGCTCGGGGGGGGTGTTTCTGTGAGTCCGTGTACCTGCATGTTGGTTACATCCGCCCGGAGCGTGGTTTTCGGTGTTGGTGAATTCATGTCGACCCGGATGTTGGCCTTCATGTCTCCTTCGGCAATCTCTCCCTTGAGAGGATAGATGCGCAGGATGCCCTGGTTGGCGCGGATCAGGGTGTTCACATTCACTGCCGTCCATCCACCCAGCTCCAGCCGGTTGACTGAAACATTGCCGCGAATTCGGGACGTCTTGAGCCAGGCCGGGAGTTCAGTCAGTGCGGAGGGGCGCAGATACCTGGTCAGGTCCAGACGGTCGCCAAAGGCCTTGAACGTGATCCGGGGTCGGGAAAAATCGTGGATTGTGCCCTCTGCGCGGACGGTCTGACCGTCAATGAGGGCATGCACATCCCGGAATACAAGGGTGTCCGGATGCAGGGAGTAGTGGGCCTTCACATCAACACGATTCCGGTAATGTTCCACTTTGTTGTGATCCCTTCCCAGGGATTGCAGGGCCTGGGGAAGACGGGCGTTTAGGATCAATCCTCCTTCCCATGACGGCTGATCCCAGGTGAGGGTGGATGAGGTCAAAAGTTCGATCCCGGGAAGCTCGGCGCGGATGCTCTGCAACACGATGCGCTTGTTGTGGGGTTCGAGAAGAAAGGTGCCGCTTATACGGGCGCTTACAGGGTGGGTGCTCAACGGAAGATCCCTGGCCTTCACCCGGGCCGCAACCCTGTCCATGAGCAGGGTTTTTAGATCCCCTGACAGGCGTAATGTCCCATTCAGGTCCACATCGAGTTGCCCGGTGGATGCAACAAGCTGCATGGCCGCCGGTGTATGCCGCCCCAGGTCGTCGATGGCCAGGGAAGCGATGCGCACCGGGGCAGAGGAGGTATCCTTCAGGGTCGGCAGACCGGTGATGGTGGCGTTTTGTACGCGCAGTCTCTCAATTCGGACGATGCCAGGTGGCAATAGACCGGAATCGGCACGGGCCAGGGGCGAGAGGACCGTTTGAAGGGGCGTTTGGCCGGGGGAGTCAAAGGCGTTTGCCCGGGTGCGGATGGCCTGGGCGAGGCTGCCCATATCCATGTTCAGCCCCTGGAGTGCGACCTCGCCGAGTTCATAGCCGCCAGCGCAAAACGGCCAGAAGGATACCTGGACCGTGCACTGCTGGGCGGTGAGAACCACCTGTTTGTCAGGGTGGAGGGGATCGGTGAGTTGAATCTGGTTCATGACCAGTTCGGGCCGGGGCAGAACGGAGAGCTTCAAGGGCTCGTCCATGGTCACGGCCAGGCCGGTGCGGGCACGGACAACTGAGCGAATCGTCGGCTTGAGATCATCGGGCTCGATGATAAGCATCAGGATGGTCGCGGTCAGAACAAAGACGGCGACTATTCCCAGGAAAAGTTTCAGGAACCAGCGCATAAGGTAAGCGTAGGGCCAGGCCGGGGAAAAGGCAAATCAGACCTGATACCTCGTGCTGCGGAACATGCACAGGTAATAGACGATCCCGGCTGCAAGGATGGACGGCAGGGACGATCCCAAAGGGGATTGCATGGCGGCCAGACCCTGAAAGACCCCGAATCCCGCTATCCAGGAGAGGATGGCGGCCCGGTTGACCCCTTTGAAATACCAGTAAGATCCCTTATGTCGGTCGAGCTCATCGATCTCCATGGTTCGTTTTCTGATCAAAAAATAGTCGGTCATGACAATGCCGAGCACTGGAACGAACATGGCCCCGATGAACAAAAGGAATGCTTCGTATTTGGCCATGGGAAAGATTAGGGCAACCAGGATGGAGAGGATTCCGGAAATCCAGATGACGGTCTTGGGTTTGATCCGTTCCGAAATGTTCAGGGCCGAGCAGGTGGACGAATAGAGGTTGGCAAAATCCGAGGTGATGGTGGAAAAGACGACCAGGATCAGGGCCGGAACGGCCAGTCCCAGGGAACCCATGGTTCGCAGGATGAGCATGCCCGGATCCGTCTCCCCGGTAATCAGGGTGGCCACGAGTCCGAGAACGTACATCCATGAGGAGACCAGAAAATAGCCCCACCAGGTGTTCCAAAAGGAAGTTTTCGTACTTTTGGCGAACCGGGCATAGTCGGCCACCAGGGGCATGAAGGAAATGGGCATGGCAATGACCAGGTCCAGGCCGGTCATGAATCTCATGGTCACGGGTCTGTCCACGGCTGCGGCCACGCCGATTTCCTTGAACGAGACAACACTCATCAGACAGACCACAATGAGCAGACCGATTACCGCGGTATTCTGCAGGGTCTTCCAGACGGGTTTTTCCGTGAACAGGGCCCAGAACAGGGTTCCCAGACCGATGAGCACGATCCAGAAGCGCTCTGACGATGGGACCGGGGCGAATGTGGCGAGCATGGCGCCGGCATGACCGCTGATGATGAGCATGATGGCGGCCCAGCCTACGAGCTGAATGATGTTCAGGACGGCCGGCAGAACAGAGCCTCGGATGCCAAAGGACGGGCGCAGGGAGGTCATGGCCATGACCCCGTGATCCGACCCGAGCATACCGCATCCGGCCATGAGGGTATTCCCGATGAGGTGGCCGAGTACAATGGCGGCCAGCCCCGCCCAGAGTCCCATGGGCGCCAGAAAGCCTCCGGCCCAGATCTCGGCCAGGGAGACGGCCACACCGGCCCAAAGCAAAAAATAATCCACACCCCCAAGGGTACGCCGGGTAACGGGCAGAGTCGTGATGTCCATAATCCTGTCAGCTGGTTGGTCCGGTCGCGCCGTGTGGACGACCAGGTTGGAGAAAAAAAGCTAGCCTTTGCGCCGGGAACGCTTGGAATAGGCGCCGCTGTTTTTGTTCGACCGTTGAGGGGTTTGTTTGGGTTTGCCCACGCCCAGAAAATAGAACCCTACTATGACAACGAGAACGGCAATGGCTATGATGATGAGGGCATCCATAAACAGTTCCTCCCTATGTGCGGCAATGGTTCACGAAAATGATACCTTGTTGTTCGGCCATGGTCGGGGTTGCATGGTACAGACGGCGCATCCGGCGTCTTCGTCCCGGAAGGCGGTGAGCAGAGCGCGTGACCTACCCTTATAGCCGGATCAAGACAGAGTCAAGGCATGCGTATGGTCGAAAACAAGGGGGCAGGCAGTGCGAGGTGAATAGGTGCAGATTGGGTTCTGCCGGTAATGGGCAGATGTCCAACGGGTAACGGGTTCAATGGAAAAACGCCAGGAGAAAGAAGGGGGAGCGGGTCAGGTCGGCCATCATGTTTCAGGTAGTTGCATGAGAACAAATATGCCTTGAGGGGGAAGGCCTGGGAGGAAAAGACGGGTTCACCTGATTGATGCCCGGTCGGTCCATGCACCGGTGGTTGTTGCAAATGAAACGACCGGCCTTGCGTGCCGGTCGTTTCAATCTTCACCGTGGAAAAAGCATTTTCTACCGATATACAGTATGTTCCTCAGCTTTCGCGTGAGGGTCCGGAATGTCTGGGGGAGGCCATCTGAACGGGTTCGGAGAAATTGACGAATTCTTCGATAAGTGCCGGATTCATGCGCACGGCGATCTCAAAGGCCTTCATGCGCATATCCAATTCTTCGGCATCCTTGGGAGAGAGATTACGGGGATGGGTACCGGGCTCGATGGTAATTTCAATTGTTTTTTGCATGCGTCTCCCTTGCTGGAGGTGTTTTTTGTGCGTTTTTTAAAGGTTCTGCAATCAATGTGCCTAGATAAAAGACAGTGTTTGAGGATTGAGCTCCAAACGAAAAAACTTTTGTGCTCACAGAGGCGGAATGCAGAGGAAAGACCTATAAGGATGGAAAACAGGGTTGTCAAAGATGATCACACGTCGTGTTTTTCCGGGATATCAACAAGACCCCAGACCAGCACGGTTCCCCGGGCCACACAAGGGGTGAGGGTGGATACGACAAGGTGGTGTGCCGTGTTCCCGGTGGTGTCAAAACTATGAACACGGTGCGGCTCGTGGATCTCGGATTGCCAGGAAATCCCGGTCCCTTCCATGAATCCGACCTGTACGGGACCTCCCTCGGTCAGGGTGACATCGACCCTGACCCCTTTGGGATTGATGCCGATTTTTCTGTGGGCTGTGGAGCCAAAGAGAGAAAATTGTGATTCCCTGATGATGTAATGTGTGGACATAGCCGCCGTGACCTGAAACAAGGATGCGCAGTGACAAAAATGTACGCGCTGGTTACGAAAAAGAAGGTGACGTAAGGGATAGTCAGAAGGTCGGCCATCCCGCAATCCGGTACCCAGGCCGATGTCGACCGCCAGCAGGGTTGGCATGTTCCTTCTCCTTGGGGGGCTTGGTTCCAACGTATATTTATAAAGATACCCTAAAGCTTCGGGGATGTCATCCACGCGCTGGTTGACGGCCCGGACCCCCCTTTGTACAGGCAGGCACATGTTCAGGAATCGGGAGCTGATCCAGACCCGGTTCTTGCGAACAAACGACTTTTTCAGCCAAAAGGATATACACGCTCATGACCGCATCGCTCCCCCTTGTCGCCATTGTCGGGCGTCCCAATGTGGGAAAATCATCGCTTTTCAACCGGATTTTGCGTCAGCAAAAGGCCATCACCCATGATCGGTCCGGGGTGACCCGGGATTCTCTCTTCGTCGATGTGACCCATCTGGAGAAACCCTTCTCCATGGTCGATACAGGGGGGATCGTCCTGGATACCCCGCAGGAAATGGAAGAGGAGATTCTGGAACAGGCCAGGGAGGCCATCCATGCCTCGGATTTCATCCTTTTCGTGGTTGATGGCCGTGAGGGGCTCACGGGTATGGACGAGGATGTCAGCATCTATCTTCGCCAAAGCGGCAAGGATATCCTTTTAGTGGTGAACAAGATCGATGGTCCCGAGCACGAGGAAAGGTTGTCGGCCGAATTCTACGCCCTTGGATTCCCTTTGACCTGTGTATCCGCTGCCCATGGTTTCGGCATGACGACCCTGCAGGAAATGATCGTGGAGCAGTTGCCCGAGGCTCTCCCGGAGGAGGAAGATCCCCTCCCGCGTCTGGCGTTGGCCATGCTGGGCCGGCCCAATGCGGGCAAGTCGTCGCTGATCAATGCCCTGGTGGGCTCCAACAGGCTCATTGTCAGTCCGGTGGCAGGAACCACGCGGGACAGTGTGGATGTTTCCTTTGTCAGGGAAGGGACCAGATATGTGTTCGTGGACACGGCCGGGATCAGAAGACGGACCCGCATCGAGGATGACCTGGAACACTATAGCGTGATCCGTGCCCTGCAGGCCGCAAGAAGGGCGGATGTGGTCGTGTTTGTCCTCGACGGCTCCCAGGAGCTTTCCGCCCAGGACAAACGGCTGATTTCCTACCTGGACCGGGAAAAGGTCCCCTTTATGATTGCCGTGAACAAGACCGATCTGATTCCCAGGTATGAGTTCAAAAAGAAGCAGCAGGACATCAAGGACGAGCTTGCCTTTTGCGGGCACGCCCCTTTGATTTACATTTCCGCCCTCAAGGAACGGGGGGTGAACAAGGTCGTTCCCCTGGCCGAAAAACTGGTCAAGCAGTGTGTTGCCCGGATCGGGACCGGTGAACTGAATCGATTGATCCAGCTGGTCACCGAACGGCACCAGCCCCCCATGGTCAAGGGGAGACGGCTCAAAATGTACTATCTGACCCAGGCCAAATCCGTGCCCCCGACCTTTGTCTTCTTTGTCAACGACCCCGCTCTGGTCAAACCCAGCTATGCCAAATATCTGGAGAATCAGCTGCGCAAATTTTTCCGCCTGGACATCGTGCCCCTTAAGATCGTCTTTCGGGGGAGTCACAAGAAAAAATAGTCCCTAGTCGAACCATTGGCACGAACGGTTTGATATTCAGGGATACATTTGCGTAGCATGCAGGGGGGTTAATACATTTGAGAAGGCATAACCTGCTGCAAAATGTGTCGTAACCTTCTTGAACCCAACATGCTGATTTTTTCAAAGCGCCTTTCCCATTGTTACTTTTTTCCTCTGATTTTTTTCTGATCTTCCCTCCACCAGCACATGGCTCCACACCACAAAAAAGACGACCCGTACGGGTCGTCTTTTTTGTGGTGTGTGGCTTACAAGCGGCGTCAGCGGCCCGTGCTCTGGTCCAGGATACTCACCCCGTGCGACGGGCAGTCCAGTCTGACCCGGTCTCCCACGCAGATGCCCATGTTCTTGAATGTGTCGGGGGCGATGCGAACACTCACGGGCACGCCCATGTCCACCAGGGCTCGGATGTGATTTCCTTCCCGGGTCAGCTGCATGACCGTTCCTCGGGTGCCGGCGGATGCGGCTTCGCCCGGTTGGAGGGGAAAGAGCCTGATGGCCTGGGGGGCGAGGGCCACCTTGATCGGTCCCTCTATCTTTCTGGGCAGGGGGACAGGGACTGTGTCAGCCAGAAAGGCCACGGGATTTCCGTTGTGTTCGACGGCCCGGGCGCTGAAGATATTCTCGTGGGTGAACGCGCTTTTGCGTCCGTCAAAGAGGAAGATGGTCTTTTGGGCGAGTCGGGAGATCTGGAGCATGTCGTGGGTGCACAGGATGATGGACATCTTTTTTTCTTCATGCACCCCGTGGATGATATTTTCAATGGCGATCTGGTTTTCCACATCCACGCTCGCTGTGGGTTCGTCAAAAAGGAGCACCCTGGGAGAACAGGCCAAGGCCCTGGCAATGGCCAGTCTCTGGGTTTCTCCCCCCGAGAGATGTGGCCGCGTTCATGGATGAAGGAACGCATGCCCACAAGATCGAGGCTCTCCTCGACCCGCCGTCTGCGCTCCCTGGAGGGGATCTTTCTGACCCGAAGTCCGTATTCCACGTTCTTGAACACCGAGGTGCTGAAGAGGATGGGATGCTGATCCACGAGGATGACCTCCCGGCGCAGGGCGAGAAGCTCTCGGGAGTTCGGGCGGACGATCGTGTCCCGGTACCGGAGTTGGCCGTGGGTCGGGGAGTTTAAAAAGGCGAGCAGGGAGAGCAGGGTGGACTTGCCCGAGCCGTTGGGGCCGAGCAGACCATAGATTTCTCCCTCTCGGATATGGAGTTCATCGATGTCGAGAACCGTGCGTTCACCGTAGATTTTGCGCAGATTGCGCGCTTCATAGAGCATCAATTCTGCCCCCTGCCCTGGAAGAGATTCAGGATGACGTTGACCAACAGGCTGATGGACATGAGTACCAGCCCCAGGGCCACGGCCAGGATGAACTCGCCCTTGTCGTATTCCAGGGCCATGGCTGTGGTCATGGTCCGGGTGAATCCGCGGGCGTTGCCGCCGAGCATCATGCTGATGCCGATTTCCGAGATGACCCGGCCAAAGGCGGCCACTACCGCAGCCATGATCCCGAACCGGGCCTCGCGCAGAATGACCAGGGCGGTCTGAAGCCGGGTCGCGCCTAAAGTCATGGCCGTTTGCCGGTATCGCGCATCGATCCGGCTGATCGCCGACAGGGTGAAGGTGGCCACCACCGGAAGGATGAGCAGCACCTGGCCGATAACAATGGCCCCGGGCGTATACAACAGATCGAGCATCCCGAGGACTCCCCGCCTGGAGATAAAGGTGTACACGAACAGGGCGATGACAACGGTCGGCAGGGCGAGCAGGGTGTTCAGCAGGGTGACCACGGGCCGTTTGCCGGGAAAATCTCTGATGCCGATGGCAAATCCCAAAGGGATGCCCAGGCACCCGGCCACAAGGGTCGATGAGAGACTCACCTTGAGGGAGAGGCCTACAATTTCAACCAGTTCGGGGTCGAGATCCCGCATCAGGGTCAGGGCGGAGAAGAGGCTGTCAACAAAGAAACTCATGCGGACACCGGGTTAGAGGGGGGGATGCGATGACGGAAGCGGGACGGAGGCATAAGAAAAAAAGAAAGTACGCAGGGCACAGTGCGCAGTACACAGTTCGCAGCGATGGCTTTTTCAAAGATTCCTTGGGGGAGAATCTCAAAAAAAACGACAGCTGCTTGCAGGCCTCACGCAATGGGGGCGGTGCCGTTACGTGGAAGTGTCCTGATCAGCGTCAAAATGCCTCCGTTGACGGAAAAAACATCAGACAGGCCGGGCCTTCCACTCCGGCCTGTCTGATGTGCTGGTTTAGCGTGCGTCGGGGATGGCGTCGGGATAGAAGAGCTGCTCGCCAAGAAGCTGGTAGTTGGCGATCAGGGCCTGCCCCTTGAAGGAGGTGATCCATTCGGCAAACGTGGTCGCCAGATCCACCTTGACATGGGGATGCTTGGCCGGATTGACCGGGATGACCCCATAGGGGTTGAAGAGCAGGGGGTCACCTTCGACCAGGATCTTCAGGTCGAGGCCCTGGTCGCGGCCGAGCTTGTATTTCAGGTAGGTGCCGCGATCGGCCAGAAGATAGGCCTGCTTTTCCTCGGCATAGGTCAGGGACTTGCCCATGCCCTGGCCGATGGACAGGTACCAGTCACCCAGTCCCTCGGGATGGGTGAAGGTTATCATGGACTTCTGTCCCTTCTTGAAAATGGGCTTGAGCACCTTTTCCTGCTTGAGTCCGGTGGCCTTCCACAGGGACTGCTCCTTGGTATGAGTGCCGCTGTCATCGCCCCGGGACACGAATTTGGAACCGGACAGGGCGATTTCCTTGAGGGCGGCGGCCGCGTCCTTCATCCCGGCGATTCCGGCGGGATCGCCGGTCGGACCGAGGATGATGAAGTCATTGTGCATCACGGGATAGCGCTTGGTCCCGTATCCGTCAGCAACAAATGCCTCTTCACGGGACAGGGCGTGAACAAAGATCACGTCCACGTTACCGTCCATACCGTCCCTGATGGCCGCCCCGGTTCCCTTGGCGATGACCTTGACCTGAATGCCCGTGTCCTTTTCAAGAGCGGGCAGAAGTACGTCCAAAAGGCCGGATGCCTGGGTGCTGGTGGTCGTGGACATGCTCAGGACCTTGTCCGCGTCCGCATACGCCGCTCCGGCTGTCAGGGCGCAGAAAAGCACGAGCCCCGCAGCGATGGTCAAACAATGTTTCATGGTTCCCTCCACGTTGTGGTATGCCGGTTTTATGTGCCGGCTGGCTGAAGTTATGCAGTTCCTCGTACCTGAATTTTGCCTGTAGAGTCAATAAATGAAACCGGATAGAAAAAATGCGATAAGGCCACATCTGGCAGAAAACAAAGCCGAAGGCGCAAAAGGCGCCTCCGGCTTTGTTCGAACACGGGTTGACTGGAGAGAATGGTATCAGAAGTTCAGGGTCGATTTCCAGGCTTTGGTCAGGAAATCGATCCGGTTGGTGAAAAGGGATTTTCCGTTTTTGAAAAACGAGAGCTCCCTGCCGGGAACGGTCTGGCCGATCCAGGCCAGGGGCTGTCCAGCGAAACACCGCTCGAAGCGTGTCCGGTGTTCGGGTCTGACCGTGACCAGGAACCGGCTGGCCGATTCACTGTACAGAAGTTCCACAGGTGAGAGGGAGGTTCCCTGGACGGGGATCCTGTCCAGATCGATCTGGGCCCCGATGCGTCCGCCTATGGCCATTTCAGCGGCGGCCACGCCCAGTCCTCCGTCGGAAAGATCGTGACAGGAGGTGATGTATCTTTTCTGGATGGCCTGGAACATGGACAGATAGCGCTTTCGGGCCGAAATAAGATCGACCTGGGGGACCTGGCCGCCCCTGATGCCGAGTTCCGAGAAACATTCACTGCCTCCCAGTTCGGAGCGGGTCAGGCCGAGGATGTAGATGAGCTCGTCAGGTGTTTTGAAATCCGAAGTCTGACATTTTTCAATGTCCTCGATGACCCCCATGACCGAGAAGAGCACTGTGGGCGGGATGGAGATCTTGGTCGTGCCGCCGGTGTAGTCGTTTTTCATGGAGTCTTTGCCCGAAATGCAGGGCACGCCGTAGCCCATGCAGAAGTGGGCCAGGGCCTGGTTGGCCCGGACGAGCTGGGCGAGTTTGTACTCTCCGTCAGGGGTCTTTTCCGACTGGACCGGGTCGCACCAGCAGAAATTGTCCACCCCGGCCATGTGCCGGATGTCCGCACCCACGGCCACGGCATTGCGGATGGCCTCGTCGATGCAGTTGGCCATCATCCAGTAGGTGTCCAAGTCGCTGAATTTGGGGCAGATACCGTTGCTGATGACCAGACCCATGTTCGATCCCAGCACCGGGCGGATCACACCGGCATCACCGGGTCCGTCCAGTTCGTCACCCACCAGGGGTTTGATCACACTGCCTCCCTGGACCTCGTGATCGTACTGGCGGATGACGTATTCCTTGGAACAGATATTGGGCCTGGCGAGCATCCGGCCCAGAAATTCTGCCTCGTCACCTAGGGCGGAAGGGTCGATGGTCACGGTTTCGGGCAGATCAGGACGTTTCCACACTGCGGAAAGTTCCATGCGCGGCGTCCCGTCGTGCAGGAAGTCCATGTCCATGTGGCAGACGATCCGATCCCCGTACCGGACATGAAAGACCCCGGAATCCTGGAACTCTCCAAGCACGGTTGCCTCGACGTCCATCTCCCCTGCCAGCAAGAGAAAGGCTTCCAGCGTCTCGGGGGGCACGGCCAGGGTCATTCGTTCCTGGGCCTCGGAGATGAGAATCTCCCAGGGATCGAGCCCGTCGTACTTGATGGGGGCGAGTTTGAGGTCCATGTCGCATCCCCCGCAGTCCTGGGCCATTTCTCCCACGGAAGAGCTCAATCCGCCGGCCCCGTTGTCCGTGATGGCGTTGTACAGGCCGAGATCTCTGGCCCGCATCAGAAAATCGTACATCTTGCGCTGGGTGATGGGGTCGCCGATCTGCACGGCTGTGGCCGGGGAGCCCTCGTGCAGCTCTTCCGAGGAAAAGGTCGCTCCGTGGATTCCGTCCTTGCCGATCCGTCCCCCGGTCATGACGATCTTGTCCCCGGGAAGGGCCTTCTTGTTCTCGCTGGGGTGACCCTTGACCTTCTTGGGCATGGTCCCGATGGTCCCGCAGAAGACCAGGGGCTTGCCCAGGTAGCGTTCGTCAAAGAGGATGGCCCCGTTGACCGTGGGAATACCCGACTTGTTGCCCCCATGTTCAACGCCCTCGCGCACGCCTTCCAGCACCCGTCGGGGATGGAGCAGGCGGGGCGGAAGTTCTTTGTCGTAAAAGGGGGAGGCGAAGCAGAACACGTCCGTATTGCAGAGCAGATTGGCCCCCATGCCCGTTCCCATGGGATCGCGGTTCACCCCCACGATCCCGGTGAGGGCCCCGCCGTAAGGGTCCAGGGCCGAGGGGCTGTTGTGGGTCTCCACCTTGATGCACACGTTGGTGGTGTCGTCGAAGCTGATCACCCCGGCATTGTCCTTGAACACGGAGAGACAGAAGTCATCCGCGCCCATGCGTTCCCTAAGGGTCTTGGTGCTTCCCTGGACATAGGTCTTGTACAGGCTGTCGATGGTCATGCGACTGTTTTTTTCCGTGTCCCTGTAGTCGATGACCGCATTGAAAATTTTGTGCTTACAGTGTTCCGACCATGTCTGGGCCAGACATTCCAGTTCTGCGTCCGTGGGGTTGGCAGGCAACCCCTGTTTCTTGCGTTCCTCGATGGTCTCGACCTTGGTGAAATGGGCCTTGAGAAGGCGCATCTCCTTGAGGCTCAGGGCCAGGGTCCTGGAGCGGCTCAGGTCCATGAGCCCCTGGTCGTTAAGATCCGCCAGGGGGATGATTTCCACCCGGTCCGAGGCCTGGCCGGTAACCCGGGCGGCCTGGGCAGGAAATCCCGGATTTTTCTGCCACTCGCTTTTGGAGGCAATGTGGAAGCGCTGGATGAGTTCGTTGGCCAAAAGATCCCTGGCGATATGTTCCACTGCGTCCCGGTCGAGATCTCCTTCCAGGAGATATTGGGTGGCCGTGTACACGGCCACGGTGCGCCTGCGGTCCGCATCCATGCCCAGCACAGTTGCCAGGCTCTCCTTGGCGGTCTTTCCTTCATTATCGGTGACCCCGGGCCGGAAGCCCACCTCGATGATCCAGTCACAATCGCGGGCCAAAGGGGTCAGGGAGGGAAGATGCAGAACAGGATCGTGCAGGGCATTGAGTTCCACGACCCGATGGATTTCATCGTTGTTCAATCCCGATACTGTATAGACCTTGAGCATGCGGACCCGATCGATGAAGAGACCGAGTTCATCCTGAATCTTGCGGGCGATGTTTTCACCCTGAACGTCGCGGATGGTGTCCAGCAGACCGATTTCAATGCGTGTGAGCATGAAAGAAAACTCCCACTAATGCGGCCAAGCCGCAGTTGTAAGTTTTAGGTTTTAAGATTTAAGTTCAATATGTTATAAAGTTCTCATGTGTTATAACAGAACCTTTTGAGTAAGGTATTGAGGGTTAGAGGACGGAGAATGGATCGCAGAAAACAGATTCCATCTCATTTCAGCTTGAAGGACCAAAAGACAATGCGCAATGAGAAAACGCCTTGTCGCACCCCGAAGATCACTCGGCAACGACGATCCGGTTGCCGCCACGGGATTTTGCCGTGTAGCCGGCCTTGTCGGCCCGGGCCAGGAACAGTTCCGGGGATTCGTTTTCGTTGTAAAGGGCGATGCCGATACTCAGCGAGAGATCCTTGGCAAAATGTTTGCCGAAAAGTTCCTTGATGCGTGATGCCAGGTTGTAAAGCGGCTCATGGCCGATCTCCGTTGCCAGGACCACGAATTCATCTCCCCCGTATCTGCAGGGGATATCCATGCCCTGACGGGTACTTGCCCGGAGGATAGATCCGATGCCGGCAAGCACCTTGTCTCCGGCCTGGTGGCCGTACTGGTCGTTGAATCCCTTGAAATTATCCACGTCAAAAAAGATCATTCCCAGGGAACGCCCTGTTCGGGTGCATTTCTTGACCTCTTCGGCCAGGGCGATGTCGAATTGGTAGCGGTTGAAAATCTTGGTCAGGCTGTCAAAGGTCGCCTGGTGCTTGAGTTTTTTCTCCAAACGCCGGATCTGGGACACATCTCTGCCAACGACCAGATATTGCAAGGGAGACCGGGTCAATTCGGAGATGATCAGTTCGTAGGACCCTTGCTTGCCCGAGGTGCCGGTCCCCATTGTCACTTCGACGGGGGTGCCGGATTGTTTCAGGTACGAAGGATTCCAGCGGGCGACCGTAGTTTTTTCCGGCCTGGTGAGGTGAAACAGATTTTTGCCGAGCCATGACGGGGAGCCCAGGGGGGAGACATAGGTGATCTTTCCGTCATGATCCACGGTCATGACGATGTCCTGCATGGATGAAATCAGGTTGTGCAGAAAGGTCCGCTGCCTGAGGATGTCGAACTCGATACTTCGGACCTTGGAGATGTCCTCGACAAGGGCAATGTGTTCTGTTTCGTTCGCTTCTGGTTTTTTATGAACGCTCAAATAGATGCATGTCTCGGAGGCATCGTCGGGTCCATTGAGGGGACAGAAGATGCGCGAGTATTCGCTTTGTTGGGTGTCCTGAAAAAAGGCGTTCAGCTCGGCATCCTTGGGATAGCCAAATTCACTGGTGAGAATGTCGAGAAGATTTTTGCCTTTCGGATCGGTCAGGCCGGGTTTGATGGCCTTGAAATGGGCGTTGGTCTGGAGAATGGTCCCCACCGCATTCAGGCGGGCCACGCCCACGGGGATGGCATCGAGAGTTTGAGCCTTGGACTCCACACGTGCCTGGTTGGCGAGGTAGGAGGCAACATGCTGGCCCACAAAGCGGAAATAAAGGTGCAGGTCACGGTCTTTGGCCATGCCGCGGTCTTTCCCGTCCAGGCGCAGCGAACCGATTTTTTTGCCGGCATCCTTGAGGTCGATGGTGGGGCCGTGAAGTTTCCAGGGGATGTCCGCAGGGCTGACGGCCTTGGATGCGAGGTTGCGGTGAGGGTCATGGTAGATGATCCAATTGTCCTCAAAAGGGGTGCGCAAGGCCAGGTCCCAGCGCTCGATGCCCCAATGCAGCTTGAGATGAATCCCGATGGAGTTGACCACGGAGGCCATTCCTTCTTTGCCGTGGCGGATATCCATGCTCAAAAAGTACAACTCCTGCATGGATTTGATGGAGTGTTCGAAAAACCGCTCTTCAGATGGGAGTTGCGGAATATCCAGGGCTTCGCAGATCGCCTGGAATTTTTCCGTTACCTGGGTGCGGAGACAGGAAAATTGATCGTCACCAAGTCCCAGCACTCTTCGGGCAAGGGTGGAAAAGTGCAGGGCCGGGCCGGGATCTCCCTGGTGATGGAATTCCACCTCGGCCCATCTGGTTCCCAGAATGACCGCCTGGACAAGGGGGGAATACTGGTCCAGATGGTCCATGTCATGATGGGCAAGGATGCCCTCGGTGCAGATATCGGGGAGGGCCCACTGGTCGATGAGTTCCTTGGTCAGAAGTTCATGGGTGGTTCCCCAGAGATTCTGTTCAAGGGCAGCCTGTTGGGGAGAAAAAGTTGTCAATTCGCTTACTAAAAGGGGATATTCGTCTGTAGTCATAAGAAGGATCCGTGAAAGATCCTTGAGCAGCGCGCAGAGATAGGCCTTGGCAACATGTTTGGGGTCGAGGCGTTCGGCCAGAAGTTCGGCGGCTGTGGCCCCCCAGATGATGGCGTTCCAGATCAGGGCGAGGTCTCCCTTGTTCACGCCGGCAGAGGTGCAGTTTTTTTGAAAAGAGGCAAAGAGGATGAGTTTGACAAGCTCCTTGTTCCCAAGGACGACCGCTGCCCGTTGAATGTCGGAAACGGGTGAGGAGAGATTGTAGTAGGCCGAGTTGGCCAGGGCCAGGACCATGGCTGTGAGAGACGGGTCCATGCGGATGATGTCGGCGATTCGTGTGAGATCCGGGTCCGGCTGCATGGCCTCATGCAAAACCTTGCCCATGACCGGTGGGAAGACGGTCTTCTGGCACAACCGAAGTGATTTCGAAATTCTGCGATGAAGAGTCTGGGGATCTGCCATGTCATTTGTCCCTGTGAAGTACGAAATCGAGCAGTTCCGAAAGGATGTCCCTCTCGGGTGTGGCAGGCAGCTTTTCAAGACAGGTACGGGCCTGCTCGAGATAGCGGCTCGCCTCGTTTCGTGTTTTCTGATCCAACCCCATTGTCTGGATATCGGCAACCACCCGGGCGATATCCTCTTCGTCCATGGCGTTGGTTTTCAGTTTGTCCATGACGCTCTTTTTCCGGTCGTCGGGAAGTTTTTGAAGATAGAAAACCAGGGGCAGGGTGAACTTGCCCTCCTTGAGATCTCCCCCGAGGGGTTTGCCGGAAATGCCGGCTGACGAGGAATAATCCAGGGCATCATCCACGATCTGAAAGGCAATGCCCAGATTGAGACCATAGCAGGAGGCGTTTTCCATGCGTGCCCTGTCCACCCCGGCCATGATCGCCCCGCATTGACAGGCCACCTGGAGCAGATAAGCTGTCTTCCCGGTGATGATCTCCAGGTATTGGGCTCGGGTTATGGACGGATTCCTGAGCAGGGCGATTTCCTTGATCTCACCCGTTGCCGTGTGCATGATCGCCTCGGCCAGGCAATGGGTCAATGCGGGAATGTTATATTCCGCGGCGATCCGGTTGGCCAGGGCAAAGAGGATGTCGCCTCCCAGGATGGCGTGGCTCGTCCCGAAAACGAGATGGGCGGCCTTCTCTCCGCGGCGCAGACCGGCATTGTCCAGGATGTCGTCATGGAGCAGGGAGGCGGAATGCAGAAGCTCCACGGCCACGGCCATGGGGTAGATATCGTCACCGGTATGTCCGAGCGCCCTGGCCGTGAGAAGGGTCAGGACCGGGCGGATTCGTTTGCCGCCGGCCTTGAGGACATGCTCCACAAGGGGAAGGACCTCGGGTTCGAGATCCTGGGTCATATTGTACAACGTCTGGTTGATGCGGGGTAATTCCCGGGCCATGTAGGCCTTGAGGATATTCATGGATCGATGGGTGCCGCCGGGTAACAGGGTGATGGACACGTGTCGGTCATGCCGCGTTGCGGCGTGATCCTGGCCGTGTCTCAGGGAATAAGCGTCCGCAGATGCTCCAGTGCCGCGCGCCCGGATTGACCCATGTCGCGGGAATATGCATTGACATATGCCTGGACATGGTCGTCCAGGGTGGTCTGATCCATCTCCTGGGCGAGACTGCGCATGAACGGGTTGATGGATGGGCGATGGGCATACGCATGGTCCAGGCTGGCCCGGATTTGTTTTTCAACGGCAGCCGGGGTGATCCCCCTATGCGACTCGATATCTTTGCGGACCATGATCGCGCCGAGCGGGAGGGGAAGGCCTTTGCTGGTCGTCTGCCACCATTTCCCGAGATCCAGGAACAGGTCAAGCCCGTAGTCCCTGTAGACCAGGGCGGTTTCGTGGATGAGCAGGGCCGCGTCCACACGCTTGCGCTGCAGGGCATCGATTTCCTGATCAAAGGTCATGGGGACGGGTTCGAACGTCTCGCCCATGGCGGCCCGAAGAAGGCACATTGCGGTTGTCAGCATGCCCGGAACCGCGATTCTGCGCGGGTGGGTAATCCCGGGCAGGGCGACCAGCTTGGGACCGTGCGTAAGGCCGAAAGCGCCCCCGCAGGCAAGAATGGTGTACCGGGACGCGAGTCTGAGGGCCTGGACCGCCGAGACCTTGACGATATCAAACCGCCCCTGGTCCGCGGCCTCGTTCAGGTTCTGGATGTCCTGCCAGAAAAATCGGGAACACCGGCCGGGAATATCCGGAATCCGCCCCAGGACCCAGGAACCGAAGATGAAGGTGTCGTTGGGGCAGGGAGAGAGTCCGATGGTCAGGGAGTTTGTGTTCATACCTGTTTTTCAGGGATAGTGGTAGCAAAAAGTGCGGGAATGACCTTGCCGAGTCGGTCAAAGGCCTTGTCGATTCTCCAGGTCGCCTTGTCCCTGGGACCAACCTGGTTGGAAACGGTCCGGATTTCGAGAAAAGGCAGTTCGTGGGTGGCGCAGGCCAGGGCGAGGGAAAATCCCTCCATGTTTTCGATCCCGCATTGGTAAATGGTCTGCAGAAAAAGTCTTCTTTCTTCTGTGGATGTGACCCCGGCAACAGTGATGAACGGAACTCTGACCATGGATTTTGGAATGCTGATCCCCATGGCCGTGGCGTTATGATCCGAATCGATGGTTACCCTGTCCCAGATGGCATCGTTTCCGGCTTGTCCCTGAGGAAACCCCAAGGCCTGGACGTGGACGCATTCCTTGGATTTGATGCCGATCTCCGGCCATATCTCCTGGGACGCCACGGCCCATCCCCCCAGATCCACCTCCTGGAGATCAAAGCTCCCCCCGATTCCCAGGCTGAGAACACCTTCCAGGTCGGGAAAGGTGGCGAGCAGTTTGCCGAAGACAAGGGCTGCGTTGATCGGACCAATGCCTGTGATCACCTGGAGGCATGGTCGGTCATGGACGGTGATGTTTGCCCATTGGCCCTCCTTGATGGTGACATGGGCAGAACCGAGGCATGCCCGGGATTCCCGGGCTGTAGCAAAAATAAGGGCAAGCATGATGGCCTCTCTCCAGGAAATACAAAGGGGTGTATAAAGAATCGGATATTTTTTTCCAGCAGGCGGGCCGGACGCCGGGTCGCCGAAAAAGCGACGGAATCCCCGACGGATGATGGCGGTAGTCATTTTGCAGGTTGCATGATCCGGGTCAGGAAGTTCCCCGGGTTCTTCTGCTGGACAAGTGTTTGGCCCGCCGGCTATGGGAAAGCATGCACATTGACTGGTCGTTATTATTGAGCGCTTTGGGATTGGCCTTCATCCTCGAAGGCCTGCCCTATTTTCTGTGGGCTGAAAGGATGCCCAAGGTGCTCAAGCTTCTTGCTGGAAGTCCTGTCTCCGGCCTGCGCCGACTCGGCATCACCGCCATTCTGGCCGGACTCCTTCTTGTCTATATTGCCCGCAGTTAGTCTACACCATCTTGATTTTTTCAGGCTTTTGGTTTTTCTGCCGTGTGCAGATAGACAATCCCGGAACTCAGAGGCTGGTACATGATCCGCCCGAATCCGGCCTTGTGGAGTTCCCGGGCCAGGCTCCCGGCATCGGGAAAATTCTTGATGGTCTCTGCCAGATAGCGGTAAGCTCCCTGGTCTCTGGAAACAATCCGACCCAGCAAAGGCAGGATCTTGTCCAGATAGAAGTTATACAACCCTCCCCATATTCTCTCCCTGCCGGTACCAAATTCCAGAATACTCAACTTCCCGCCTGGTTTGAGGATGCGCAGAATTTCCTCATAGGCCTGAAAACGCGGGGTGATATTGCGAATGCCAAAGGATATGGTCACCCTGTCCATGCTTGCCGAAGGCAGGGGGATCATCCGACCGTCACCCAGGACCGTGGTGACTGCGCCGTTGTGCCGCTCGGGGATTTTGGCCCGGCCATGCACGAGCATGGAGGAAGAAACATCCATGGCAACGATCTTCACTCCGGGATATCGGCGCAGGATCTCAAGGCTTACATCCATGGTACCGGCTGCCAGATCCAGGACCATCCCCTTTTGGGGCACCCGTAATCCTCTGACCTGCCGTTTACGCCAATAGACGTCCTGTCCTGCGCTCAAAAAATGATTCAAAAAATCATACCACCGGGCAATGCCATTGAACAGGGAGGCGATGGGGTTTCTGTCGCCGGGACGACTATTCACGCTATTTCTCCTGCTCAACGCAGCGGGGCGGTATGGTGTTGGAGTCGTCTCTTTTGTTGATGACGGTTTGCAATACTTCTTCGTAGATAGTGGCGAAATGTTCGGGAAAATTGGTGGGAGAGATTCTGCCCACTTCAATGAATTTGACCATGATTTCCTTGGTCACCTGCAGGGCCTGCTGTTCGGTTTTGTCCATGATATCCTTGATGAGGGAAAAAAACCGCCCGGCCGGGAAATGGGTTTGACCAACACGGAACAAACGAGCACCGGGCGGTAAAAGAGAAATAACCGTGGAGCCATCCCCCTTTTGGCCCAAATAGGATAGCACGGACCCTTTCGCTCGTCGAGTTCTTCGGGCGGTCAGGGCCCGGTAGTCATAACCCTGTGACAAAACAGAAGCAGATGCAAGGGTTCGTGCATCTGCTTCTGAAAAACAATCCCGGGCTGAGTATTTTTCACAACATATCACTTCATAAGTGCAGCGATTTCTTCCCGGATGACCTTGGCTGCAACCCCGGGGATCTCCCTGGAGATGTTTGCCTGGAGATCCTCTTTTATAGCCTGGAGATCTTCCCTGGTGACCATGGATGCAGCACATTTGTCGATACGAGCCTGCTCCCTGGAGGATGTCTGGGTCATAGTGTCCTTCAGCTCGTTAATCTCCTGATTCAGAGAGATTCTTTGAGCCTCCCATGCGTCCATGCCTTCCTGGACCCGCTGCTGAAGATCTTCGCGGATTGCCCGGACAATGGCCGCGCTGTCCGGTTCTCCGGAATGGGCCGACCTGAGCTGGTCGATCTCCTTTTGCAGTTCCATGCGTTGCGATTCCCAGGCATCCATGCCCTCCTGGACTCGCTGTTCCAGATCCTCCCGGATTTCCCGGATCACGGTCTGTTTGTCCAAGGGTTCTGTCCTAAGCGCATCGATATCTGAACGCAGGGCGATCCGTTCGGCCTCCCATGCGTCCATACCTTCCTGGACCTTTTTTTGGAGATCTTCACGGATTTCCTGAACAATGCTCCGGGTATCAGCGGGGGCCGGCAGATTCTCCGCCACCGAGGCGCTGATCTCTTCCTTGACCATGGCAGTTATCTCTTCAGAGGAAGGCACATCCAAGGCGTCGAGCTTTTTTTCCACCAGTTGTTTTGCGGTTTCCTGAACCTGGGCGGTTACCCTTTCGGTGAGTTCGTTGAGGATGTCTGCCCCGTGTTCATTGTCCTGAAAGAAGGCACTGAGCATGGCGAACATGGTTTCCTGGTCAGGCTTTTGGGGGCGGTTCTCCAAGGCAGCGATCCGTTCCTGGAGTTCTTCCACCAGTGTCTGATCTGCAGGAGTTGTTGCTGGGGCACCTGCAGGCTCATCCGTCCTGGTTTCCAGGGACGATTCAAAAGGAGGTTCTACTTCTTCGGCTGAAGATTCTGCTTCCTGCAGAACTACTTTTGTTTCATCTTCATCAGGAGATTCGGTTTCATGCAACATCGCTTCCGTTTCATCTTCGACCGGAGATTCCGCTTCCTGCAAGGCCTCTTCCGTTTCATCTTCAATCGGAGATTCAGTTTCCTGTAAAGCTTCTTCCGTCGCATCTTCAATCGGAGATTCAGTTTCCTGCAAAGAGGCTTCTATGCTTTCTTCATCCGGTGAGAGTGTTGCCTCTATCCCGGAAGTCTCTTCCAGAGATGGGCTTTCAGGGGCAGATGAGGCTGCCTGGTCGTGGGAAACGGACTGCTCGCTATCGGCTTCAGGCGCGGAGGACTCGTCCTCGACCAGGAAGGATTCGGTTTCGGATTCCGATAACGGCTCTTCCTCGGACAAAAGGTCTTCGAGTTCCTGATCCGGGGCAGATGACGGGTTCTTCGTGGTGTCATCATCCATGGATGCAAAAATGTCCTCAATATCGGACATGTCTTCTATGGTTGAATCTTCTGAAAAATGAACCGGCGGGTTTCTTTTTTCCCTGTTTAAAGGATCTTCTGCATCGGGTTCCTGGGGTGAAGGTGATTGCTCCATCTCCTCGAACAGGGACTCGATGTCCAAATCGTCATTCACTTCACCGCCATTGCCATTGTCCTGTGAGCTGCCGGCTCCCTGGAGCAATTGTTCGAATTCATCCTCGAGATCCCTGGAATCGATAGCCTGTTCCGGCGAAAAATTACTGGTCTTCTGTGAGGACGATTCTGAAAAGATCGGTTCTTCGATCACATCGGTCAAATCGATAATCTCTTCGTTGTCATGTGCACCCATGGGATACCTCGTTTGTTTGGTCCCTGGCAAAGCGGGGTTGTACCGAAACCTCTGTGAGAGCCAATGTTTTTTATGCTGCCTGCATGTTTTCGAGCAAGGGCGCGTTGTAGGACAGCACCCTTTTGAGTCCGAAAGCCGGCAGGCGATATCGTCTGCCGGCGGGACATTGCGTCGAGTACGTGCATTCTGTTCCGGCTTGGTGTTAGAAGGTGACCGTGTCGGCCGCCTCAAGGGTTCTGGTCAGATCCTCGTCGCTATGGGCGAATGAGGTGAAAGAACACTCAAAACCCGAAGGGGCCAGATAGATGCCCTGTTTACGCATTTGCTGATAATATTTGATAAAGAGATTCTGATCGCTTTTTTGGGCCGATGCAAAATCCGTTACCGGTTCTTCGGTGAAGAACAGGGTGAACATGGACGCGATCCGGTTGAGCTGGACCGGAATTTGTTTGGAACGCAAAATGGACAGGAGTTCCTCGCTGAAGGTCCGGGTTTTTTCAGCCAAAGCCTGGTAGTCCTGATTGACCAGGGTGTTTACCGTGGCGAGTCCCGCGGCCATGGCCAGGGGATTTCCGGAAAGGGTTCCGGCCTGATAGACATCACCGCAGGGCGCGATCCGGTTCATGATTTCGCGTTTACCGCCGTAGGCTCCTACGGGAAGACCGCCGCCAATGATTTTGCCCAGGCAGGTCAGGTCCGGGGTGATCCCGAAATATTCCTGGGCTCCGCCAAAGGAGACCCGGAATCCCGAGATGACCTCGTCAAAGATCAGAACCGCTCCATATGCGGTGGTCACATCACGCAGACCCTGGAGAAAAGTCTTGTTGGGGGGCACGAGCCCCATATTTCCGGCCACCGGTTCCACGAACACTGCCGCGATGTCGTGACCATATTTGGCAAAAAGTTCCTTGACCGCATCCAGATCGTTGTAATGGGCAAGCAGGGTATGCTTGACCACTTCTTCGGGAACACCGGGGGTTCCCGGGATGCTCTGTGTGGCCACCCCGGAACCGGCACTGGCCAGGAAGGCGTCGGCATGGCCGTGATACCCGCCGTGGAATTTCACGAGCTTGTTTCTGCCCGTGTATCCACGGGCCAGACGCAGGGCGCTCATGGTCGCTTCGGTACCGGAGTTGACCATCCGAATCATCTCCACTCCGGGGACAGCGTCCACCACAGCTTTGGCCAGGTTTATTTCGTCCATACACGGGGCGCCGTAGCTGGTACCCTTGTCCACGGCCGCATGAATGGCCTTGTTCACTGCGGGATGGTTATGTCCAAGGAGCAGGGGGCCCCAGGACATGACATAGTCGATGAATTCCTGTCCGTCCTCGACCCACAGGTGGGAGCCCTGGCCCCTGGTGACAAAGAGCGGGTCGGTCTGGACGCTTTTACATGCCCTGACAGGGCTGTTGACCCCACCGGGGATGATTTCCTGGGCTGTCTTGAAGAGTGATCTGGAGTCGGTCATATAACTTCCTTTTTGATTTTTTGTACTTATTCAGGTCACAATCGAGCTGCTTGGACCATGTGGTATTTGGAAATAATTTTAGAGATTTTAGAAATTTTAGAGATTTTAGAAATTTAAGAAATTTTAGAGATTTAAGAAATTTAAGAGATTTAAGAAATTTAAGAGATT